>JAUHYN010001275.1 GCA_030426505.1 bacterium
GGCGCGCGGCGCCGGCGGCGACGCGACGGACGAGATCCGCTCCGCGGAGCGGGATCGCACGGGAGAACGCGCGCGTCGCCGTCGAAGCCGCGAGCGATCCGAGGTGCGCGCCGCGTACCCGCGAGCCGGCCAACGCGCCGAGGACGAACGCACCGACGAGCGCGCCGCGAACCAACGCGCCGACAATGCGCGAGACGAGCGCGCGCCCCGCGAAGAAGGCCGGGCCGGCGCGCTCGATCGAGACCCGAAGCGCTCACGCACCGATCGCGACGACGCCCCCCTCGAGCCCACCGCCACGCCGCGCACCGAGGCGCTCCGCACCGCGCTCGCCGCACGGCGGCTCTCGTTCGAGGACCTCGCGCACCAGCACCACGTCCCGGGCGCGACGCGCGTGGCCACCGCGAAGCGCGACGCGGCGCGCGAAGCGGCGAGCGCCCGCGTCTACCCGCGAGTGCAGGAGATCGAGTTCGCGCGTTGGCGCCTCCGCCGGCGGGTCACCGAGCTCCAAGCCAAGCTCGAAGCCGCGAACGACGCCTCGAACGACTCCGAGTTGATCGATCTCAGGGTGCAGCTCGCCGGCGACGAAGCGCTCGCGCCGAAGGTCTACAACCGCCTGTGTAAGACGCTCGACGACCTCGAGCGATGACGAGCTGGAAGCTACGAGCTGCCGGCTTACAACTCGATCCACCCCACGCGCGTCGCGACGACCTCCTCCTCCGTGAGGCCGTGCCGCTCGCGCGGGTAGCCGAGCGCCGTCCCGTACACGCGCACGCCGTCGATGTCGTGGTCGCCGACGATGTGTGTGTGCCCGTAGATCGCGTGGCGGATCTTGTCGGAGCTCTGGATGACCGCGCCGAGCCCTTCGCTCCCCATGAACGCGCAGAAGAACTCCCAAGGCATCTGCCCGGTGTGCGTGACCACCCGATCGAACGGTTGGTGGTGCGTGACCGCGACGATGTGCTCGACGCCCGCGCGCGTCTCGGCCTCCGCGACGTGCGCGAGCAGCTCGCGCTCCATCTGCCGCGCGACGTCGATGTCGCTCATCAGCGCGCCGGTCGCGTCGCGGAAGGCGACGAACCGCGCGTCGCTCCACATCACCCCGCCGTACTGTTTGCTCTCGAGCGCCTCGCGACCGATCCCTTCGCGGAGCGCCTCGGGCATGAGCGAGTAGTCGTACCAGCCACACGTGCCGACGATCGCGACGTCCCCGACGTACAGCGGTCCGGACGGCAGGTAGTGCGCGCCGGCGGAGGTCGCGACCTCTTCGAGCTCGCGGCGGTACCGATCCCAGGTGTCGAGATCTTCGCGCGCGGGGGCGAAGGGGACGTCGAACCACAGGTCGTGGTTGCCCGGGATGTAGGCCACGATCGGCGCCGCTTCCTTCAATGCGGCGAGCGTGCGTCGGATGCGGTCGTTCTTGTGGGAGACGTCGCCTGCGACGACGAGGACGTCCGCTTTCCCCTCGTGAATGGCGATCGCCAGCTTCACGACCGCGTCCCGATTCTCCGGGTAGTCGGTATGAAGGTCCGAGACACTCGCGATCCGCACGCTGACACCCCTTTTTCCCGCGCCGCGAACCACGTATCGTCCGACCTTCGTGGTGCTCCGCTGGGACGAGCTGCGTAAGACCATATCGCGTCGCACCATCGATTTCAGGTCGGTGCCGGGCGGACAGGGTCACCTGCTGGCGGTGCAGCTGGAGCTGTCCACGCCGCTGGCGCCCGCAGACGCGGACGCGATCACCCAGGCCGGCCACCAGGCCGCGAATGCCCCGATCGACGGCGTGATCGGTCCGCGCCTCGTGGAGGTCGCGGGGACGCGCATCACGATCCTGTTGGACCCCGTCTCGAACGGGGCGATGCGCCTCGACACCCTCCTGAACGCGCTGCGCCACCGGAGGCGCCCGCTCGGCGCGCCGCTCGCGGCGTCCATCGGGATCACCGCGGCCGGCCTCCTCCAACAGATCAACGACGCGCCGGGGTTCGCGAGCCAGCTCCGCGTCCACGGCGAGGTCCACAAGGGCGCGGTGCTCCTCGCGCCGGGCGGCTCGGTGGCGGTGCTCGGGCCGGGCCTCCCCCCGATCCAGGCGATGCTCCTCCCGCCGCTGTCGAGCGACGTGGATCGGTTCCGCATCCTCGCCCCGGAGGCCGCGCGCGGTGAGCCGCTCGATCGCCGCGCCGACGTGTACAGCCTCGGCGTCCTCTACTACGAGCTCGTCACCGGGCGCCCGTACCTCGAACACCTCACGGCGTCGCTCGTGTGTCAGCGCGCGATCGAAGGGCAGCCGCCGTCGCTCCCGACGCCGATCGCGAAGGGGCGCCCCGGCCTCCTCCCGCTGTTCGAGCGCGCGCTCGCGGCCGATCGCGACGAGCGCTTCTACTCCGCGCTCGAGTTGTCCGACGCGATCTACGACGAGCTGGAGTCGGTCGGCCTCGCCCCGGGCGGCGCGGCGGACCTCGCGAAGATCA
>JAUHYN010000120.1 GCA_030426505.1 bacterium
GCCGAGGGCCTGCCATCCGTCGCCGCCTTCGCAGCGCATCCCGTCGCCACGCCGGTGCGCTTCGGCTTTGAGCGCGGCTGGGTGCTGCCGGGCTGAGGCGTCAGCGCCAGGGGATGGCACCGTCCGGCAGGCGGCGGGCGAAGCGGTCGAGGCCGACCATCAGGACGATGGTCACCATCACGGTGACGGCGGACATCGCGGCGGCGAGCGTCGTATAGCCGCCGTCCTCGTAGTTGAAGATGGTGGTGCCGATGGTCTCGTTGCCGGGCGACCAGAGGAGCGGCGAGACCGTGATCTCGGTGCGCGTGACGGACATCATCGGCACGCGCCACGCAGAGGGCGGCTACCGCGGCTGGGACATCCCGACCGTCGGCCGCCTCGTGTTCGTGCGCTTGATCCAGGAGTACTGACAACGCCAGGGGCTTCGAGGACCCGACGGAGCCCCATGCCCCGTTGGCACCGAGCCACCCGAAGCCCCGGCACCCGACGTCCCGCGCGGCGACCACGCGGCGTCGGCACCCGGATGACGCGAGCGCGCCGCCTCGATGCAAAAAAAAATCGAGATCGGGGCGGATCGGGGCCCCAGCGCACGCGTGAGGCCCGTGGTACCGTCGGCGCGCGCGATGACCGGTCCCCTTCGCGAGCGATTCCTCTCCTTCGCGGACGCCCCGATCCAAGAGGCCCTCGCGGCGATCGCCGACCTCGAGGTCGTCCTCGAGACGCTCCTCGACACCGCGCGCCGAGGGTGGCCGGAGCTCCCCCTCGAAGAAGACGTGTTCCTCCGCCACGTCGCCGCCCGCCTCGACGACGAAGATCCGCGGCGCGCCCTCCTCGGCCTCCACGCCGAGGACCTCTACCTCGCGTGCGCGGCGATCCACGGCGTCCCCGCCGCGCTCGAAGCCGTGGACGAGCGCGTGCTCCCGTCCGTCATCCCCGCGCTGTCGAAGATCGACGCGCCGAAGGCCGTGAAGGACGAGGCGATCGATCGCCTGCGCCACGTGGTGTTGTTCGGAGACGAGCGGCGCCCGCCGAAGCTCACGAAGTACTCGGGGCGCGGCGCGCTCAAGAGCTGGCTGTCGGTGTCCGCGGTGCGCGACCTCCTCACCACGCTCCGCGACACCCGCGAGATCCCCGTCGACGAAGACGCCCTCCTCCGCCGCGGCACGTTCGAAGACGACCCGGTGATGAACAGCCTCAAGGCGGAGTACCGCGAGGCGTTCAAGCTCGCGTTCACGGACGCACTCGCGAATCTCTCGAGCCGCGACCGCGTGATGCTCCGCCACTACTACGTGGATCAGGTCGGGAGCGACGCGCTCGCGAAACTCCACCGCGTCCACCGCGTGACGATCACGCGCTGGCTCGGGCGCATCCGCGAGACGTTGCTCGAGGAGACGCGCCACTACCTGCGCGAGCGCCTCGACGTGGAGGCCAACGAGCTCGACAGCGTGATGCGCCTGATCGGGAGCCAACTCCACGTCAGCATCGGCGGTCTGCTGGGGGGCGGGGATGGCGCCGGCTGACGCGCACCTCGACGAGGAGACGATCCTCGCCTACGTGCGCGGGCGCCTCGACGACGACGCGCTGAGAAAGTGGGACCGGCACCTCGACGCCTGTAGCCCATGCCGCCAGCTCCTCGCCGAGGTCGCCAAGAGCAGCGTCATCGACGACGAGGAGCCGGTGCTCGCCTTCGACGACGACACGCAGGCCGCGAGCGGTCCGCGCGTGGACGGCGCGTTGTTCGCCCCGGGCGAGTTCGTCGACCACTACCGGATCATCCGCACCGTCGGCCGCGGTGGGATGGGCGAGGTGTTCCTCGCGCGCGACACGAAGCTCGGGCGCAAGGTCGCGCTCAAGGTGATCCTCGCGCGTCACATCGCTTCGCCGTCGGCGCGCGAGCGCTTCCTCTTCGAGGCGCGCGCGACGGCGAACCTCAATCACCCGCACATCGTCGCGCTGTACGGCGTAGGGGAGATCGAAGGTCGCCCGTACGTCGCGCTCGAGTACCTCGAGGGCGAGTCGCTCCGTGACCGCCTCGACGTCGAGCGCCCCAGCATCTGGACCACGCTGCGCACCGGCATCTCGATCGCGAAGGCGCTGTCGGTCGCGCACGACAACGGCATCCTCCACCGCGACCTCAAACCGGAGAACGTCATCCTCGCGGAAGACGGGCGGCTGCGCGTGGTGGACTTCGGACTCGCGCAGGCGGTGTCGCGCGATCGCAGCGTGTCGAAGCGCGAGCACGGCGCGGGGTTGATGACCCGGCGACCCACGAACATCGCGCCGCTCGATCGCCTCAACCAGATGAGCGGGACGCCGGCGTACATGGCACCTGAGCAGTGGCGCGGCGAGGAGACGACCTCGGCCGCGGACGTGTGGTCGCTCGGCGTCCTGCTCTACGAGATGGTCACGGGCCACCGCCCCTACGGTGACGACGACGCGCGCATCGATCACCTCAAGCGCGACGTGCTCGCGACGTCGCCGGTGCCGACGATCGACGACGCGCGCGCCCTCCCCGCGCGCCTCCCTACGCTGATCTACCGCTGCCTGACGAAGGACCCGGAGCGGCGCCCGTCGGCGCGGGACGTCGCCGACGACCTCGAAGATCTCCTCCGCCTCCGCCGGGACAAGCTGGACGACTCCGCGACGCCGTTCGTCGGGATGAAGGCGTTCGACGAGGACGACGCCCTCCTCTTCTTCGGCCGCGAAGCCGCGATCGACGGGCTGGTCGAGCGGCTCCGCCTCGAGACGAACCTCACCGTCGCGGGACCGCCGGGGTGCGGGAAGTCTTCGTTCGTCCGCGCGGGCGTCGTCCCGCGGTTGAAGGACAGCGGCGCGTGGACGGTGGTCGAGGTCCGACCGGGCCCGCACCCGTTCCGTGCGCTGAGCGCGGCGATCGATCGGGTGCGCGCGGGCGAGGACGAGGGCGACGACGCCACGACGCGGTTGCTCGTCGACGGCCCGAAGCGCGCGCCACTCTCGGTCGAGCTGTCGCGCCTCGCGCACGAGAAGCGGGCGCGCGTGTTGCTCGTCGTGGATCCGCTCGACGACCTGTTCACGCGGGTCGACGAAGACGTGCAACGGCGCTTCCTCGCCGCGCTCGACGACGCCACGGACGATCGCCTCGGGCCGGTGCGCGTGATCGCAACCGTCCGCGAGGAGCACCTCGCGCGGCTCGCGGACACGCGGGGCCGGGTGTTCATGCTCCCCAACCCGGACGCCGACACGATCGAACACATCGTCTCGGCGTCGCTCGCCGCGACGGATCACACGGTCGACGACCCGACGTTGGTCCCGGCGATCGCGAAGGCGGCGGCGGTGTCGCCGATCGCGCTCCCGCTCGTTCAATGCACGGGCAAGCAGCTGTGGTCGCGGCGCGATCAGAAGGCGCGCCGCTTCTCGAAGGCGGCGTTCGACGGATTCGAGGGCGTGGACGGAGCGCTGATTCGCCACGCGGAGTCGGTGGTGCAGTCGATGCCCGACGACGAGCAGGAGCGCGTGCGTCGGATCTACTTCGCGCTCGTCGGCGAGGACGGCCAGCGCCGCGCGGTCGCGCGCACCCAGCTCGTGGCGGGGATCGACGGGGCGGCGCTCATGTTGGAGCGGCTGATCACCGCGCGCCTCGTGACTTCGACGCGCGAGGGCGCGCTGGAGCTGTCGAGCGACGCGTTGGTCGATCGGTGGCCGCGCGCGAAGACGTGGCGGGAGGCGTCCCCGAAGGAGCCGGTGCGCGCGGCGCGCTTCGGCGCCCCGGTGATCGCGACCGCGGTGGCGGCGCTGTTGGTGCTCGTCGCGCTCGGCGTCGCGTGGCGCGCCTCGTCGAGCGCGCAGCGCTACCGGGGCGCGTGGGTCGCGTCGACGCTCGCGCGCGCGAAGGCCGCCGAACCCGCGCGCGCGCGCCACGTCCTGCGCGGCGCGTTGGAGTTGGAGGACGACGTCGCGCTCCGCGACGCCTGGGCCGAAGCGGTCGGGGCCGAGCCCGACGCGATCCGCGCGCTGTCGTACTGCGAGCTGTTGGAGCGCGTGTGGAGCGAGAGCGGCGCGCGCCCCGCGCTCCACACCTGCGCGAAGTAGCGCGTCAGAAGTCGAACTCGGGGTGGAGCTTGTCCGCCTGATCGGGGAAGAGCCCCGCGTAGATGATGTTGTAGTGCCAGTTGATCGGCGTATCCGTTCCGTCCGACGGGTAGTGGTTCGCGAGGTTCTTCTTCACGTCGGCGAGCTCGCTGCGCGTGAGCGCGATCAGCGGGCCGCCGTTCTGGCTCTTGTAGAAGCGGTTCTTCTTCGAGTCGTAGACGAGGTCGACGTCGCCGGAGGAGCCCGAGCCGAGCGTGACGGTGTGGACGCGATCCGAGAGTTGGCGGCCGAGATAGTCGGTGCGCTTGCCGTCGTAGGAGGACGCGGAGTTCGCGTGGGGTTCGCCGGCCTCGAGCTGGCTGCTCATCACCGTGCGCTGGCGCGCGCCGTAGAAGGCGCGGCCCTTCGCGCCGTCGGTGGCGGCGTCGAGCGACGAGAGCGACGCGGCGACCTTCTCGTTCGACGCGTCGACGCTGTCGGCGTCCCCGTTCTTGTCGTAGAGGTCGACCTCCTTGAACGCCTCGGCCCACTCGGCGCGGCCCGAGATCACGCCGTCGTCGTTGAGGTCGGCGCGGTCGAGGTAGGCGGCGCCCGGGAGACGCGTGTCGGCGCGGATGGACTTGTCGCCGAAGCGCTCGAGGAACTGCGCCTTGGTGAGCTTCGTGTCCGAGTTCCCGTCGAGGTCGTCCTCGACGCGCGCGCGCAGCTGCGCGACCCGCGGATCGTTGGCGACGCGGTCGCGCCCGTAGCGCGCGGAGCGCACGGTCGGGCGCGGCGTGTTGTTCGTGTCCGTCGTGGACTCGGTGCGCGTCGGGTTCGGCGTGTTCGTGTCCGCGACGACGCGGTTGGCGAGCTCGGCGGTGTCCGTGATCGCGGAGAACGTGTTGCGGAGGAGGCGGTCGGTGCTGATGGGGGACGTCATGCCCGGACCTCATCGCAAGCGGTGTGCCGACGCTGAGGAGGCCGGATCGGCGCGCTTCGGGTTCGGGCGGCGGCCCAAGTTGGGCCGATGGGCCGACCGGGTTGGGCCGTTGGGATCGCCGGCGGCCTATTGAATCGGGTCGCAGGCCGAGCGGCGGCAGGACGCGCCTGCCGCGACGGTCGAGGAGGCGGCGCACTCGAAGCAGACGTTCTGCTCGCGGACCTCGCTGCCGCCCTCGGAGATCGCCCAGAGCTGGTAGCCGGCTTCGACGTCGCCCTGGTCGTCGAGATCGACCGAGCCGCTCACGCCCTCGTAGTCGATGTCCGCGCCACTCGACGCGAGCTCGAGCGCCTCGTCGAGGCGATCCGCGTTGACCACGACGCCGCCCTTCGAGACGAGCGGGATCTGAGCGCGGATCGCCGCGCGATCCATCGACGGCGCCGACGCCATCGCGAGCGCGATCAGGAGGACCGCGTCGTACTGGTTGGACGTGAAGATGCCGGGCTCCTCGCCGCCGAACGCCGCGCGGTAGCGCTGCTTGAACCCCTCCGAGTACGGGCCGTCCTGCTGCGGCGCGGTGCCTTCGAATGCGGGCAATGCGTCGCCCGCGAGGAGGCCGAAGCGCGCGTCCTTCAGGCCGTCGGTCCCGAGCCACTCGACGGCGGGGCCGAGGAGGCTCTGGCGCCACGCCTTCACGATCTCCGCGCCGCCGATCGGGAACGCGATCAGCACCACGAGCTCGGGCGAGAACTCGAACGCGGCTTGGATGACGTCGGCGTAGGAGTCGCGCGCGCTCTGGTACGGGACCTCGGCCTTGATCGCGCCGTCGTCGCGCAGCGTCTCGTACGCGACGCGGAACTGCTGGCGGAGCAGATCGCCGTACGCGTCGTCGATGTAGATCACCGCGATGGACGACGCCTCGCGCGACGCCGCGACCTGCGCGAGCACCACCCCTTGCAGGGCGTCCGACGGGACGGTGCGGTAAATGAGCGGGTCGTCGGTGAGCGCGGGCGAGGTCGAACAGCAGGAGACGACGCTCATGTCGTGTCGCTTCGCGGCGACCGCGGCCTCGAGCGTGGAGGCGGACGCCGCGGCGCCGTTGAGCGCGACGATGTCGTTGGTCTCGACCAGCGCGTCGACGATCGCGGTGGCGCGCGCCGGGTTCGTGCGGGTGTCACCGGCGGCGACGCAGAGCTGGCGATCGCCGATCAACCCCGCTTCGTTGACGTCGCGCACGGCGAGGCGCGCGGCGTTCTCGAGTGCGTAACCGACGGTGCCGAGGTCGCCGGTGAGCGGGTTGAGGGTCCCGATCCAGACGCAGTTGTCGGGCTCGGTCGTTCCCGACGAGCAGGACGCGATCAGCGAACACGCGACGAACAGCACCCGCTTCATGGACCGACAGGATGCGCCAGGACGCCGGCCCTCGGCAAATCCGTCGCTCTTTCGGTCGCCCAGCGGTTTGGCTAAGGTCGCCCGCCAATGGTCGCTGACAAGCTCCGCCCGTTCGGGACGACGATCTTCTCCGAGATGACGCGCCTGGCGATCGAGCACCAGGCGATCAACCTCTCCCAAGGCTTCCCGGACTTCGAGGGGCCGTCGTCGATCGTCGACGCCGCGGTCGAGGCCCTCCGCGCCGGGCACAACCAGTACGCGCGGTCGATGGGCGCGCCGACGCTCGTGGAAGCGATCGCGCAGCAGCGCCGCGAGCTCTACGACCTGCGCTACGACCCGATGACCGAAGTCGTCGTGTTCTCCGGCGCGACCGAGGGGCTGATGTCCTCGATGCTCGGCCTGCTGAATCCCGGCGACGAGGTCGTGTTGTTCGAGCCGGTCTACGACAGCTACCCCGCGTGCATCGCGATGGCGGGCGCCGTCCCGCGCTACGTTACGCTCCGCTTCCCGGACTTCGAACTCGACCTCGACGCGCTCGAGGCCGCGTTCTCGGATCGTACGAAGCTGATCGTCCTCAACACGCCGCACAACCCGACCGGCAAGGTGTTCACGCCGAAGGAGCTGCAAGCGATCGCCGAGCTGTGCGAACGACACGACGTCATCGCGCTGACCGACGAGGTCTACGAGCACCTCTTCTACGACGACGCCGCGCACCTCCCGCTCGCCGCGATCGGGGACATGCAAAAGCGCACGCTCTCGCTGTCGAGCACCGGCAAGACGTACTCGTTCACCGGGTGGAAGGTCGGCTGGGGCACGGGGCCAGTGGAGCTCGTCCGCGCCGCGCAGGCCGCGCACCAGTTCGTCACGTTCGCGACGGCGACGCCGCTCCAGCACGCCGTCGCGACCGCCATCCGCGAGAACGGCCCGCAGTTCTTCGCGCAGCTCCGCGCCGAGTACACCGAGCGGCGCGATCACATGCTGGAGACGATCCGGTCGATGGGCCTCGAGCCGACGGTGCCGCGGGGATCGTACTTCGTGCTCGCCGACTTCTCGAACGTGTTCGAAGGCGACGACATCGCGTTCGCGAAGTCACTCGTCACCGAGTACGGCGTCGCGGCGATCCCCCCCAGCGGCTTCTATCCCGCGAACCCGGACGCGGGCCGACGCCTGATCCGCTTCGCGTTCTGCAAGAAGATGGAGACCCTCGCCGCCGCACGCGAAGCGCTCCGCGCATTCGACGCTTCGCGCCCCACGCCCAACTGATAGAGTGCGCCGCATGGAACGGCGGCTGTACTCGGTCCTCGGCAACTCCCAGAAGCTCGACGGTGGCGCGATGTTCGGCAACGCGCCGCGCGCGATGTGGGAGAACTGGGCGCCACCGGACGAGCTCAACCGAATCGACCTCTTCACGCGCGCGCTCCTCGTGCGCGAGCCGTCGCGGAACATCCTCTTCGAGACCGGCATCGGCGCGTTCTTCGAGCCGAAGCTGAAGGAGCGCTTCGGCGTGGTGGAGGACGAGCACGTGTTGCTCGCGTCGCTCGACGCGATCGGGCTGTCGCACGAAGACATCGACGTCGTCGTGCTCTCGCACCTGCACTTCGATCACGCGGGCGGATTGCTCGCGGCGTACGAGGAGGGGCAGCCGCACCGCCTGCTGTTCCCGAAGGCGACGTACGTCGTGGGGCAAGAGGCATTCGCGCGGGCGAAGAAGCCCCACGCGCGAGACCGCGCGAGCTTCATCGACGATCTGCCGGAGCTACTGGAGGCGTCGGGGCGACTCGAGATCGTGGAGGGTACGACCAGCGCGACGCTCGGCGATGGCTACTCATTCGTGCTGTCGAGCGGGCACACGCCGGGGATGTTGCTCGGGAAGGTCGAGGGCTCCGACGGCCCGGTGGTGTTCTGCGGCGATCTGATCCCCGGTGTCCCGTGGGTGCGTCGCGCGATCACGATGGGCTACGACCGCTACCCCGAGCTGTTGATCGACGAGAAGACCGCGCTGCTCGAAGACATGCTCTCGCGCGGCGGCCGCCTCTTCTTCACGCACGACACACACCACGCGATGGCCGGCCTGAAACGCGACGAGCGCGATCGGATCGTCCCGACCGCGCTCGTGGAAGAGCTGGAAGGCGTCGCCGCGTGAAGCGGCGTCCGCGTTACTGACAGATCGCTTCGATCACGACTTCGCTCGGACGCGAGTCACCCCGCACACAGACGACGACGTAACCGGATCGCGAGACCACGCGACCGAGGTCCGCCGAACCGAGCACGTGACCCGCCGGGACGACGACGCTCGCCCAGTTGATCCCACAACCACGGAGCGGACGATCGTTGCGGAGGAACGCGAGCTCTTCGACGCCGTGCGCCGACAGCACGCGCACCGCGACCGGCGCTTCGCAAGACAACTTGCCGACGTACACGGTCGGCCCGCGATGCACTGCGACGCGACGGAGCGAGACCATGCGGTCCGATCCGCCCTTGGCGCGCAGGCCGTAGGACGAGGTGAAGAGGGTGGCGGAGCAGCCGCCGAGCAGCAGGGCAGAGACGATGATGACACTTTTCGACATGATCCCATTGTCCGGATCAGTCTGACAGAAGTGGTCACAAGCAGATCGCTCAGCTGAAGCGAGGATCGCGCCGCTCGAGCCCCGCCGCCTTCTCCGGGCGGTCTGTCGCGCCGTACTTGTGAATCGCCCGGGCGAGGAGGCGCGCGAGCTTCGTGATGTCGTCGTAGCGCGGGCCGACGGGGCGACCGTCGACGAAGTCGTAGACGAGGTCCTTACGGATCTCGATGACGATCGACGACGGCCGATCGAGGCCGCTCTTGTACTGCTCGACGAGTGCCTCGCGGTTCGTCGCGATGAAGCGCGCGACGCGCTCGTACTCGTCGCGGGCCGCTACGAACGTGTCGCGCCAGCGATCGGGCGGGCGGCGGAACATGTGCAGGTAGCTGCGGAGTAGGTCGCTCTCTGCGGAGCGGAGGTTCGTGTCGAGCAGCATGTCCCAGACGAGGTTTCGCGGGCTCGCGGGGTCGTTCGCCTCGGCGTCCGTGCGCGGGTGCGCGGCGTCGTAGTGACGCCTCACGTGGCGGAAGAAGTACCAGACCTGCGAGCGCACCTCGACGCTCCCCTCGGGGAGCGAGTACGGGTAGTTGTCCGCGACGTGGACGGCGGCCTCGTCCAACGTGAGCGCGATGCGTGAGCGGAGGATGCGGTCGCACGTGATCTCCGCGAGCTCCGAGGGGAACAGCGGATCGAACAGCCCCACCGGGATCGCGTGGTCGCGCGAGTGGCCGTGCGACCGGCTGAGGATGCTCACTGCCGGCCGACGCGTCTTCGTCGGGTTGTGCTCGTCGTACGTGTGGATCGCGATCTTGACGAGCTTGCCGTCGAGCGCCGCTTCATACGCCCGAGAGGTCGGGTCGTAGTAGTCGGCGAGCAGGCGTCGCTTCTCCTCGTAGCCGAGGCACGCCGCGAACGGCTGGTTGATCGCGAAGCGATTCATGTGGTCCGCGAACGGCGGCGTGATCCCCGGGAAGCGATTGAAGTCGAGCAGCACACGCGCCACCTGCACTGTCGCGTAGCCGTCGAGGTGGAGCGCGGACGCGAGCGCCGAAGCGAACGCCGCTGCACCCCAGTCGCGCTCCTCGACGAATGCGGTCTCGATGCGCGAGCGATCGAGCTGCGGCGGGACGAACGACGGCGGTAGGTGCGCACCGTCGTGGACCACGTCGATCAGCACCCGGCCCCGCAGCGCGTCCGGACACCCGGGACCGTCGGCGTCCGGCGACACCGGCACCCACGCGTACGGCTCCACGTCTTCGAAGATCATCAAGGCCCCCGAAAGCTCGGCCACGCGCGGGTGGGTTGGCAACACGAGCGATCGTTGACGCGACGCGAGGGAGGTGGTGTCGATGAGCGCATGCGGTGGCAGTTCTGGATCGACCGCGGCGGTACGTTCACCGACTGCCTCGGCCTCCCGCCCGACGGCGGGCCGGTGCGCGTCGCGAAGGTCCTGTCGTCGGACCGCGCGCCGCTCGTCGGCATCCGCGAGCTCCTCGGGATCGAGGCCGACGCCCCGATCCCGCCCTGCGAGATCCGCATGGGCACCACCGTGGCAACCAACGCGCTCCTCGAACGACGCGGCGCATCGATCGCGCTCGTCGTCACGCGCGGCTTCGGTGACCTCCTGGAGATCGGAACTCAGGCGCGGCCCGCGATCTTCGATCTCGAGATCGCCAAGCCCGAGGTCCTCTATCGCGAAGTCCTGGAGATCGACGCGCGCGCGGATCGCGACGGCCACGTCCTCGCCGAGCCGGACCCTGTCGCGCTCCGCCGCGATCTCGAGGCGCTGCGAGCCCAAGGGATCGAGAGCGTGGCGATCGTCCTCGTCCACGCCTACGTGAATCCGGACCTCGAGGTTCGCGTCGCCGCCGTCGCGCGCGAGGTCGGCTTCGAACACGTCTCCACCTCCCACGAAGTCGCGGAGGAGATCGGCATGGTCGGCCGCGGCGACACGACCACCGTCGACGCCTACCTCACGCCGCTCATCCGCCGCTACGTGAAGACGCTCCTCGACGAGCTCCCCGGCAGCACGCTCCGCATCATGCAATCGAGCGGCGGCCTCACCGACGCCCTCGCCTTCGCCGGCCACAACGCGATCCTCTCCGGGCCCGCGGGCGGCGTGGTCGCGTACGGCAAAGTCGCCGCGCGCGCGGGGTTCGAGCGGGCGATCGGGTTCGACATGGGCGGCACCTCCACGGACGTGTCGCGGTTCGCCGGTGAGCTCGAGCGCGTCTACGAGACGGAGGTCGCGGGCGTACGGCTGCGCGCGCCGATGCTCGACATCCACACCGTCGCCGCGGGCGGCGGCTCGCTCTGTCGCTACGACGGCTACCGCCTCACCGTCGGCCCCGAGAGCGCGGGCGCCGAACCCGGCCCGCTCTGCTACGGCGACCCGAAGGCGACCGAGCTCGCGATCACCGACGTGAACGTGTTCCTCGGGCGCGTGCGGCCGGAGCGCTTCCCGTTCCCGCTCGACGTCGACCGCGTGCGCTCCGCGCTCGAATCCATTCGAGCGAAGCTGGAGGCGGCGGGCGCCACGCGCACGCTCGAAGCGATCGCCGAGGGCTTCGTCGAGGTCGCCAACGCCAACATGGCGGAGGCAATCCGGAAGGTCTCCATCGCGCGCGGGCACGACGTCCGCGACCACGCGCTCGTCGTGTTCGGCGGCGCGGGTGGCCAACACGCGTGCGCGATCGCGCGTCGCCTCGGGATGGAGACCGTCGTCGTCCACCCGTGGGCGGGTGTCCTCTCCGCGTACGGGATGGGGCTCGCGGACGTCACCTGGCACGACGTCGCCGACGCCGGGCGTCGCCCGCTCGGCGAATCGGACTACGCCGAAGCGTTCGATGCCCTCGAAGCGAAGGGCCGCGCCGCGCTCGAGGCAGAGGGCTTCGCGGGCGACGACGTCCGGCTCGTGCGCCGCTGGGATCTGAGATACGCGGGCACCGAGACCTCGCTCGTGCTCGAGGTCGACGACACGCCGCGCGCGTCCTTCGAGGCGCTCCACGCGCAACGCTTCGGCTACCGACGCGAAGGCCACCCGATCGAGGTCGTGGCCGTGCGCGTCGAAGCGATCGGGGCGGGCCGCGCCGCCGTCCCGACGACGCCCGCCGAGAGCGAACGCCCGCGTACGACCGGACGCATTCACCTCGACGGCGCGTGGCGGGACGACGTCCCGCTGATCCCGCGCGAGTCCCTCGCCGTCGGTGCGCGCGTCGAAGGGCCCGCCGTCGTGCTCGAGGCGACCGGCACCACGGTGATCGAAGGCGGCTTCACCGCCGAGGTCGACGCGGACCGCTGCTTGATCCTCCGCGCGATGGGGCCCGAGCGCGGCGCGTCGATCGGCACCGAAGTCGATCCGGTGCAACTCGAGATCTTCAACAACCTGTACGGCTCGATCGCGGAGCAGATGGGCGTCGTGCTCCGGCGCACCGCGATCTCCGTGAACATCCGCGAGCGGCTCGACTTCTCGTGCGCGG
>JAUHYN010001276.1 GCA_030426505.1 bacterium
GACCGTCACGTTCATCTCGGAGACGCGCAGCGAGTACCCACCCCCGCCGCCGGTGAGATCCGCCGCGTACATCGCGCGCGCGCCGCTGTTCGGGGGCTCCGTGACGAGCGCGAGGTGGTCCGCGTCGCGCGCCCACTTCATCACGCGTGTGTTGTTGCCGGCCGCGTGTTGGCCGACGACAACGGGGGACGTCGGCGACGCCCCCGAGAGATCGACGACGAACGGCTCGAAGCGGAAGCTCACCAACGGATCGAGGAGGAACGCGATCTTCGAGCCGTCGTGGTTGAACGCGAAGCTGTCGGTCTGCGTCCGCAGCCCCGTGCCGAGCGCCGCGCCGTGGTCCACGCGCGTCGCGCTCGAGAGCGACGCCGCATCGACGACGTACAAGCCGTAGTCCTGGCCCGAGTTCGGTTGCACCGCGAACGCGATGCGGTTCGAGGTCGGAGACCACAGCACGTACTGCACGCGCTGCGAGCCCGTCGCCGGCGCGCTGATCCGCGTCGCCGCGAAGGGCGGCGCGGTGAGGTCCACGTGGTACGCCTCGTAGCGCACCGACGTGTCCTGGTCCGCCACGTAAACCATCGCCGTCCCGTCGGGCGCGACCGCGGCCTGGCCGAGGATCGAGATGAACGTGCCCGCGGCGGGTGCGACCGGGAGCGGCGTCGGCACCGCGGGGCGCACGTCCGACCAGAAGTACTCGCGGCGCTGCCCGCGGACCGCGTTCGCTACGTAGAGGATGTAGTTCGAGTCCGGCGACCAGACCGGCGGGCTCGACACCACGTCCATCGAACCCGACAACACGCCGCTCACCGCGCGCGTCGAGACACTCGAGGTGAAGACGTCCGAAACGAACAGCTCGGAGATGTTGTCGAAGCGCTCGTCACCGATGTGCGCGAGGCGCTGACTGTCGGGCGACCACAACAGCGTCTGCAGCGCGCCCATGGTGGGGCCCGCGCCGGCGTCCACACGGCGCGGCACCGGCACCGCCGCGTTCAGATCGACGACGTGGACCGTGTACCCGCTGAGGCCGACGGCCTGCCCGCGCACCGCGAGCCGCGTGCTGTCGGGCGACCACACGACGGTCGCCCCCACCACCGACTGAAGGGGCATCACCGCGCTCTGCGCGGGCGTCGGCGCGGTGAGGTCCACGACGAAGATCGCGGTCTCGCCGCCGTGCTGCGACGTGTACGCGAAGCGCTGACCGTTCGGCGACATCGCGAACGCGTTGAGTTGCCGGTACGCGCCCGCTTCGCCAATCCCCGGGTTCGTCAGCGGCGCGAGCGTCGCGGGCGTCGCCGAGCAGAGATCGACCGGGAACACGGCGCCGGTCGAGCCGATGTTCCCGATCGCGATACCGAATCGATTCGGCGCGGCGGGCGCGATCGTGATCGTGAAGTCGCGCGTCGCCGTGAGGCCGCCCGCGTCCGTGACCTGGATCGTGAACGAGAACGTCCCCGCGGTGTGCGGGACGCCGACCAACCCGACGCGCGGGCCCGTCATCGCGAGCGCGGTCCCGGGCGGCAAGTTGCCTTGCGTGACGGTCCACGCGTAGCCGCTGTTCGCGCCGCCGGTGGCCTCGAAGAACGTGATGTAGTCGGAGCACGTCGCGCCGTTGGGTACGGACGTCGTCAGGATCTCGACCGCCGTCGTGGGCGGGACGACCTCGATCGTGAACGAGCGCCGCGCGCGCCGCGCGTTGCGATCGATCGCGACGATCTCGAACGGGAACACACCGGCCGTCGTGGGCGTGCCGTGGATGCGCGTGGACGGCGTGCCGAGCGCCTCCATCACGGTGCCCGGCGGCACCGGCCCGTTCTGCGCCCACGTGTACGGCTGCGCGCCGTCGGCCGCGGTGACCTCCACGTCGTAGGGCTGCCCGACCACCGCGGGCGGGAGCGAGGCGGTGACGATGCGGAGCGGCGGATCCTGCGCGATGCCGATCTGGAACGAGCGGAGCGCGCGGCGGTTCTCGATGTCGACGACCTGGATCGTGAACGAGTACGAACCGGCGACCGTCGGCGTCCCGAGGAGGCCGACCCGCGCGCGGTTGTCGACCTCGAGCTGGACGCCGGGCGGTAGCGATCCGGCCGAGACGCTCCAGCGGTACGGATCGAACCCCGGCGTGCATTCGATGAACACGTTGTAGAACGCGTCGCGCACGCCGTCGGGGAGCGCCTCCGTGAGGATCTCGAGCGGCTGCGGATCCAGGACCGTGAGTGTGTACATCTGCCGCGCGGTGTTCCCGACCGCGTCGAACAGCTCGATCTCGAACGCGTAGTCACCCGCGCGCTCGGCGCGACCGTGCAACACCGTCGCCGGCGAGCCCGTCGCCTCGAGCATCAAGCCCGGCGGGAGGCTCCCGCTCACGACGGTCCACGTGTACGGCTGTACGCCGCCCGAACCGAAGATCGACACCTCGTAGTTCGCGCCGATCTGCGCCGGAGGCAGCGGGCCGCCTCCGCC
>JAUHYN010001277.1 GCA_030426505.1 bacterium
AGCCGCGCCGATTTGCACCTATCGTCGCCCATCACCGTCCCGCTGACAGCGCTCGCCGGCTGGGCCGCCGGCGCTCTCCTCGCGCTCGTGTCGCGGCGCGCGCTCGCGCGCGTGACCGAGCCGATGAAGAGCCGCTACTTCGTGGTCGTCGGCTTCTTCGGGTTCGCGGCGCTCGCGCCCGCGGGCCTCGCGCTCTATCTGCTCTACCCGGACTGGTCGCTGATGTACCTCGCCGACCCGAAGCACCTGTCGTTGGCGATGATGATCCCCTTCCTCTTCGCCCTGTACGCGCTCACGCCACCGCTCGGCTTCCTCGCCACGCTCCGCCTCCTCGCCGAGCCGCGCCCCGGGCCCCGTCGCGTCGCGCTGATCGCGTGGGTCGTGGTGTTCGCGTTCGTCCTGGTGTTCGGCGCCGGCCGCATCCTCACCGTCGCGTACTACGACAGCTACCACTACGGCGGCGGGACGCTCTCCCTGTTCGGTTCCGCGCTGTTCCTCCCGCTCGTGTTGATCGGCGGCGCCGTGGTGAGCGTGTACGCGTACGCGCTCTTGCACGTCCGCCGACACATCGAGCTCGGCGAGGACCTCCCCGCGCTCCGCGCCCAGTCGCCGGCAAACTTGCCGACATCGCTGTCCAGTGCTACCCGAACCAGTTGAGGTGGCCCCGACGATGCGCGCAGTCGTCCCGTTCGCACTGCTGCTGCTCGGGGGAGTAGCCTGCGGTCCCGTTCAATCTTCGACGCTGCTCGTCGACGCCGCCGCCGAGCTCGCCGCGGCCGACACCGCCGAGGCCAAGGAGCTCGCGCCGTTCGAGTACACCGCCGCCGAGGCCTACCTGCACAAGGCCCGCGAGGAGCAGTCCTACGCCGACTTCGAGCTCGCCGTGGACTTCGCGCGGAAGTCGCGCGCCTGCGCCCGCGTCGCGCGGATGATCGCGGAGGCCAAGACCAAGGAGAAGATGGGCGCGCAGCGACCCACGATCCGCACGCGCGCGAAGTGCCGCCCCGGTCCGTACCGCGAAGGCATGCCCGACGCGCAGGACGAGGAGATGGTCGGCAAGCGCGCGCCCGCCGAGGCCGCGCCTGCGAAGGCGCGCGTCGAGCCGAAGAAGCAGGCCGCGCCCGAGAAGAAGAAGACGCCCGTGAAGCCGATCGCGCCCAAGGAGCCCGCCGATCCGCTCCCCGAGGGGGACGAAGGCGACGAGCTCCCGGAGGGTGACTCGTGAGGCGGAGCGTCCTCGTCGCGCTCGTGACGTCCGCGCTGGTGGCGTGCGCGAGCGGCGCCGCGCTCAAGCGCGAGTCGGAGTCGATCCAGTCGCAGCTCGACACCGCCCGCGAGGCCGGCGCCTACCGCTGCGCGCCGCGCGCGCTCGCGGAGGCCGAGTCCAACCTCGAGTTCCTCACCGCCGAGCTGTCGCAGGGCAACTCGGTGCGCGCGAAGCAGCACAAGGAGCTCGCGTCCGCCGCGCTCGTCACGGTGAAGAAGAAGATGGATGCGTGCCCGCCGCTGGTCAGCGACCGCGACGGCGACGGCATCCCGGACGAGGACGATCGCTGCCCCGACGATCCCGGACCGGCCGAGCTGAAGGGCTGCCCGGACCGCGACGGCGACGGCATCCCGGACATCGACGACCAGTGCCCGGACGCACCCGAGGACTTCGACGGCAACGACGACGAGGACGGCTGCCCCGAGAACGAGGACACCGACGGCGACACGATCATCGATCCGGAAGACAAGTGTCCGAAGGTGCCGGGCCCGGTCGAGAACCAGGGCTGCCCGTACGGCGACAAGGACGGCGACGGCATCCTCGACAAGGACGACCAGTGCCCCGACGACCCCGAGGACAAGGACGGCTGGGAGGACGAGGACGGCTGCCCGGATCCGGACAACGACGCCGACGGCATCCTCGACAAGGACGACAAGTGCCCGGTCCAGCCGGAGAACGTGAACGACTACGAGGACGAGGACGGCTGCCCCGATGTGAAGCTGAAGCTCGTCGAAGTGAAGCGCGACATCGGCAAGATCGAGATCAAACAGAAGGTCTTCTTCGACACCGGTAAGGCGACGATCAAATCACGCAGCTTCGAGCTGTTGAACGAGGTCGCGTCCGCGCTGAAGTCGGCGCCGACGATGACCGTGCTCGTCGAAGGCCACACCGACTCGGTCGGCAGCAACAGCATGAACATGGGGCTGTCGCAGCGCCGCGCCGACTCCGTGCGCGAGTACCTGCTCGGTCAGGGCGTCGAGGGCGAGCGCCTCACGGCCATCGGGTTCGGCGAGGAGAAGCCGATCGACACCAACCGGACCAAGAAGGGTCGAGAGCGGAATCGTCGCGTCGAGTTCACCATTACCGGCGAATGAGGTACGACTCTCGTCGCGATGGCGTACACGAAGGACCACCTCGTTTGGCTCGACATGGAGATGACGGGCCTCGACCCGGACGTCTGCGTGCCGCTCCA
>JAUHYN010001278.1 GCA_030426505.1 bacterium
GCGCAGCGGACGCGCCAGCGGACGGCGGTTCGCAAGCTCGGCGCGCGACAGCCCGTAGAGCATCACGCGCCGCTTGGGCGTGCGGCGCCAGTCGAAGCTGTAGTCGATCGGGAAGGCGGGGAGCTCGGCGAGCTCGTCGGGTTTGTCGGCGCGGAGCAGCGCGTGGTCCTGCGAGACGTCGAAGGCGAACGTGAGGACGCGGCAACCCACCTTGCGACCGTCGAAGAGCTCGAGGGTCTCCGGGCACGGCGCGCTGCGGTAGCCCTCGAAACCCGGGTCCTGCGAGATGCAGTGACCGGCGGTGAGGAAGAAGCCGCGCCCGACGTGTGTCGCGGTGCAGGGCCCGAAGCGCGCGAAGGCTTCGCCGAAGTCGACGTGGCCTTCGAGCGTGCGCGTCCGCGAGACGACGCGTTCGACCTTCTGCCGCTCGTCTTCGCCGAGGATGGTGCGGCCGTCGTCCTCGGGTGCGTGGTTCGCGTGGATGCCGGGCGGCGCGCGGAGGGCGTCGGCCGCGACGACGGGGCGGTCGTGATCGAGGCGCCGGAGCGGTGAAGTGGGAGTGGAGGTCTGCGTGGTCGCGAGCGCGACGAGGAGGGCGAGGGCGCTCACTCGAAGATCCTCTTTGCCTCCGACCGCGACCGCGCGTCGCGGAACGCGGAACCGAGCGCGGCGGCGTTCTCGGGATCGCGGATCTGGCGGCGGACGACGCGGAGCGCCTCGAGCTTCTCCTGCGTGGCGCGGAAGGCGTCGAGGAGTCTCCGCATCTGCGCGATGGAGAGTGACTTGCCGCGGACGCCCTCGGTGAGTGCGTCGAGGCGCGCGCGTGCGTGGCCGGCCGAAGAGATCCGCGCGAAGAGGGCCTGAGCGGCCTTGGCGTCCAGCTCGGCCTCGGGCGGCTGCGCGAAGAGGTCGATCACGGCGTCGCGATCGACACCGAACGCGAAGCGCTCCGCGAGCTGCGCGGCGGCCTCGGGGTCGGTGACTTGGCGCCGCACCATGCGCGCTGCGGCGAGGCGATCGACCTCGAAGCCGAAGCCCTCGAGGAGGCGACCGAGCTGCGCGATCGTGAGCGAGCGGTTGCGCGTCCCGAACTCGAAGAACGCGAGCTTGGCGGAAGAGTGGGTCTCGGACGCGATCTGTTTCTCGATCGCGGTGAGTTGGGCCGACGTGAGCGCGACCAACCCATCCGCGACGGACGGCCCGCGCGCGCGCCCCTCCATCACGCCCGGCGTCATCGCGATCGGCGGAGGCTCCGGTGCGACCTGGCCGTCGGCAGAGGGGACGAAGAAGAAGTCGTCGAGCACCGAGGTCGCTTCCCACGGGAGCTGGCCGGTGCGCGCGTAGACCTTCGCGCGCGTCGCGCGGAAGACGTTCTCGAGCTTGGCGCCGGGGACGACGATCTCCTCGAGCAGCGCGCCGGTGTAGACGCCGTGGGTTTCGGGTTCGCCGTCCCACGCGCTCTGGCCGGGCGCGGTCGCGTACGCGATCAACGTACCGGCCGGCGCCTCGACGTAGGTCTGACCCACGCGTTCGGGCTGGGCGGCTCGCGGCGGCGTGCGGCAGGCATCGAGGACCACGATACTCAGACGGTTCTTCGCGAGCGTGAATGCATTCAATACATCGTTGAGGCTCACGGCCTTTTTCCTGAAGTCATCGCCGAACGGCGCGGACCCGGCGGGCATGAGATAACTCAACTCACCGTCTTGCAGGCCGTGACCCGCGAAATAGAAGAGGCCCACGCCGCCGCCGCGACCGAGCTCGGCTTCGAACTCAGCGAGTGCGTCCTTCAAGTAGGCCCGGTCGACGTCGATGAGTTTGGTGACTTGGAAGCCGACGCGTTCGAGGACGCCGGCCATCGCGTTGGCGTCGTTGACGGGGTTGGCCAGGTCCGCGGCGCCGCCGTAGCGCGAGACGCCGACGACCAGTGCGAGCCGTCGCGCGTTCGCGGGGGGGCTCGTCGGGGCGGCGTCCTTCGCCTTCGGAGGCTCGGCGCGCTCGGTCGATCGAGCGCGCGGTTCGGCGTCGGGCTTGGCGTCGGGTTCGGGCCACGGTTCGTCCACGCCGAGGCCCGCGCCGGAGGGGGCGGCGCAGGCCCCGATCGCGAACGCGAGCAGCACGGCGAGGCGCGCCCGTCGCTTCGTTGTCGTGATGCCCTCGACGTCGACCCCGCCCACCAACAGAAGGGTTCGCATGGATCCACGAGGCTGTCGATACGGGGCGCCACATCGGACCGCAGCTTGCGAGCGGTGTCCTGTCACGGCGCGACGCCGCGCAGCGCTGTGTCACGCCACGGTCGGATCGAAGGCGGTGGACTGGAACGACGTCTGCACTCGAGTCGCCCACGGCGACACGTTCGTCGCCCAAGGAGATGGAATGACGACGATTACGATCAACGGAAAGACTTACGGTCCCGGCGACCAGGTGGAAGTGGAGGTCAACGGCGAACGGCACACG
>JAUHYN010001279.1 GCA_030426505.1 bacterium
ACGCTCGGCTTCGCGGGGCGGCACGTGGTGCAGGCGTTCTCGAAGGGCGACCCGCGCTACGTGAAGAAGATCGGGGTACGCATGGCGGACAGCGTGTTCCCCGGGGAGACGCTCGTGACGTCGATGTGGAAGGTGGCCGACGGTTCGATTCGCTTCGAGACGAAGGCGAAGGAGCGCGACTCGGTGGTGCTGAAGGACGGCACGATCGAGCTGTTCGACGAGCTCCCGAAGAAGGCGCCGAAGGCGAAGGCCGCGCCCGTGCAGGAGGAGGCGGCGACGGCGGTGCCGATGAGCGCGGACGTCTTTGCGGCGATTCGTCGCTACATCGAAGAGAACCCGTCGCTCGCGAAGAACGTGCAGACGGTGTTCTCGTTCGAGCTGTCGAACCCGGACAGCGCGTGGACGATCGATCTGAAGAAGGGCGAAGTGCTCGCGGGTCGCGATGGCGCGGCGGACACCACGCTCGCGCTGACGGACACCGACTTCATGAAGATGTGTACCGGCGAGGCCGACGCGCAGAAGATGTTCATGAACGGGCAGCTGAAGATCACGGGCAACGTGATGGCGTCGCAGAAGCTCGAGTTCCTGAAGAAGCTGGATCCCGCGTGGGTGTTCGAGGCGGCGGCGGAGCGCGGCGGGGGCGGCGCTGCGCCGGTGTCCGCGAAGAGCGACGAGCCCACGAGCTGGGACGTCTTCATCGCGATCGAAGACCACGTGAAGCGGCACCCCGAGCTCGTGTCGAAGATCGGCACGGTGTTCCGCTTCGACCTCGCGGACCCCGACTCCACGTGGACGCTCGACCTGAAGAACGGGGAGGGCAGCGTCGTCCAGGGCGCGCCGGCGAGCGCGGACACCACGCTCGCGCTGTCCGACGAGGACTTCATGGGCATGACGAAGGGCGCGCTGGATCCGCAGAAGCTGTTCATGGACGGGCGGCTGAAGATCAGCGGGAACATCATGGCGTCGCAGAAGCTGGAGTTCCTCCAGAAGATCGATCCCGAGGAGGCGAAGGCGGCGGTGATCGCGGCGCGCTCCGCCGGTCGCGGCCCGGCCGAAGGTGGCGCGGACACGAAGGACGCGCCCGCGGCTTCGCGGGCCTCGGCGATCGTCGAGCGGTTGGCGGGTGAGCAGGCGCGGCTCGCGGGCGTCGCCGACCCGATCCAGGTCCGGCTCACGGATCCTGACGCGACGCTGACGATCACGGACTCGGGCGCGAAGCTCGAAGAGGCGCCGAACGCGAAGGCCACGGTCACGCTCGCGGAGGCGGATCTGGTCGCGCTGCTCGACAACGCGAAGTCGGCGCGCGACCTTTATCAACGCGGAGACCTCCGCATCGACGGTGACGTCGGCGCGGCCCGTCGGCTCTGGTTCGTCCAGTAGGAATCGAGGAGATCTGAACAATGAAACGCAAGACGAACGTCATCGGCGTGGGCATGATCAAATTCGCCAAGCCCGGTGCGAGCGACGACTACCACGTGATGGCGAAGGACGCGGCGCACGCCGCGCTCGAGGACGCCTCGATCCCCTACAACGAGATCGAGCAGGTGTACGCCGGCTACGTGTACGGCGACAGCACCTCCGGCCAGCGGGCGGTCTACGAGATCGGCCTGACCGGCATCCCGGTGTTCAACGTGAACAACAACTGCTCGACCGGCTCCACCGCGCTGATGCTCGGGCGTCAGGCGATCGAGGCGGGCGTCGCGGAGTGTGTGCTGGTCGTCGGCTTCGAGAAGATGGAGCGCGGCGCGCTCGGCGCGAAGTACACGGATCGCGCGAGCCCGATCGAGCTGCACGCCAACGTGATGAGCAAGGTGCAGGGCTTCAACAACGCGCCGCCGACCGCGCAGATGTTCGGCGGGGCGGGGCGTGAGTACCGCTGGAAGCACGGCACGAAGCGCGAGACGTTCGCGAAGATCTCCTCGAAGGCGCGCAGCCACGCGGCCAACAACCCGTACGCGCTGTTCAATCAGCCGCTCACGGTGGAAGAGGTGATGGCGTCGCCCGAGGTGTTCGATCCGCTCACGCGGTTCCAGTGCTGCCCGCCCACGTGCGGCGCGGCGGCGGCCGTGCTCGCGTCGGACGAATTCGCGAAGAAGCACGGGATCTCGAACCCGGTCTACATCGCGTCCCAGGCGATGACGACGGACTACGCGTCGTCGTTCGAAGAGGACTCGATGATCAAGATGGTCGGCTTCGACATGACGAAGAACGCCGCCAAGAAGGTCTACGAGGACACCGGCATCGGCCCGGACGACGTCGACGTCGTCGAGCTGCACGACTGCTTCACCGCGAACGAGCTGCTCACCTACGAAGCGCTCGGGCTGTGCGACGAAGGCCAGGCCGAGAAGTTCATCTGGGACGGCGACAACACGTACGGCGGAAAGTTCGTCACGAACCCGTCGGGTGGCCTCCTCTCGAAGGGCCACCCGCTCGGCGCGACGGGCCTCGCG
>JAUHYN010001280.1 GCA_030426505.1 bacterium
GTGGCCGCAATGGACGGGTCGATCGTCACGCCGTCCACGATCTCGGAGATCATCTCCAGCTCCATGATCGCGATCGTGAAGTTGTCGAGCGTGGCGTCGATGTTCCCGAACAGGTTGTAGAAGACGAGTCCGGTGGTGTCGGGCGGGTTGTGCCGCTCGCCGTGCAGGCCGAAGTCCATCCCGAGCGACGCCACGCCGCGACGCGCGAGGTACTCGGCCGGCCCCGACCCCCGCGCGGGCGCGGGCTGCTCGCTCCGCGGGATGTCCTCTCGGAGCGCGCCGCGGTTCAGGAACTGCTCCGCCTCGCCGCCGGATCCGTGCAGGTACATCATGAGCGGCCACCCGTCGCGGGGCTGCGGCGCCTTCGGGAGCGCGAGGAGGAGGCGCACTTCCTGGGTCTCGACGATCTCGATCGCGCCGGACGCGTCGCGCTGGATGAGGCCCTCGCCCTCGTCGCGGTACGGGCGCACGCCGGTCTGGATCACGGGGACGTCGAACGTCGCGCGGAGGACCTGGTAGCTCGCGTACTCCTGCTCGACGGTCCACGGCGTCTTCAGCGCGGCGGGGAAGTTCGCGCGGCGCCAGTCGACGAGCTCGCGCATCGTCGCGTTGTGGTCGAAGGTCATGAACATCGCGACGCCGGCGACCGTGTCGCGCGCGATGCCCTCGTGTTCGAGGGCGTCGCGGAGCGGTTGGAAGTGGTCGTCGTCCTCGAGGAGATCGTGGAGCGCTTCGCTGCGGCCGAGCGGCGTCCCGTTCGCGTCGAGGACGGCGGTAGTGACGATGAGCGCGTAGCGCGTGGAGGGGCGACGCACGAAGCCGAACACCGGCGTCGCGGCGAGGAGGTTCTCGGGGGTGTAGATGTCGACCTGCTCGAGGATCTTCACCTCGATCGGGAAGCGGCGGCCGCGCTCGGGTGAGGCCGGGTCGATGTCGAGGAGGAAGACGCTCGCGCCGGGCTCCGTGGCGGCGGCGGGCGTCGCGGGGAGCGTGGTCGTGTCGATCGGCCCCGACAGCGGCACGAACACGGCGGAGCTGACGCCCCACCCGTCCGTCATCCGGCGGTTCGCGACCTTCATCCAGTCCGTGAGGAGGTCCGACTCGCGGGCGGCCGGCCACTTGTCGAGGTCGTAGGTCCCGTCCGCTTCGCGGCGGAGGTCGCTCGGCATCGGGAGCGACCAGAACTCCCGGTCTTCGGGGTCGAAGACGACCTGGGTGGGGCGCTCGACGAACGACGCCCCCGAACAGGCGAACAGGAGCGGGAGCGCGAGGAGCGTGGCGAAGAAGCGCACGCGAACACCAAAGGCCCCGCGCCCAAAGCGGTCAACGGGCCGTCGTCCGAGGGCGCCCGGGCGATCCGCGAAAAAAGTCTGTCACCGATTCGGCGGCGCCCGCGTTGGCCCGGTGAAAGGACCGCTTCCATCCCATGACCACCGCCATCGAATCCCGCATCGACGCCGTCACCGTGTTCTCGCGGGGCGCCTCCGTGTCCCGCGTCGCCCACCTCGCCTCGGAGGGCGACCGCTTCCCCTCCCAGATCCGCCTCACGGGCCTCCCCCTCGCGCTCGACGACGGCTCGGTGCGCGTCCGCATCGAGGCCGAGCGCGGCGTTCCGCCCATCGCGACCGACGTCGCCATCGCGCTCGAGGTACCCGCCACCGCGGGCGATCGCGCTCCGGACGAGGCCGCGCTCGAAGCCGCCCGCACCGAGGTGGAGCGCGCCGAGGCGCTCGTCCTCCGCCTGCAGCAGCGCCAGCACCGCGTCGAGAAGCTCCAGGTCGCGGCCCGACCCGCGCCCGAGCCGGGGCACGCGCCGATCGCCGCGCCGCGGGCCGCGCGCTTCGCGCTGCTCGAGCTGAGGGAGCGCGTCCTCGCCCGGATCGAGGCGCAGAGCCTCGAAGCGAAGGACGCGCTCGACGCCGCGCGCGATCGCCTCACCGATCTGGAGGATCGCGCGCGGCGCGCGTCGACCGCGAAGGAGGCTCGACCCCAGGAGCTGCGGAAGTCGGTCGTGCTCACGTTGGCCGGCGCGACCACCGCGCCGTCCGCGCGCCTCGTCGTGGAGTACCGCGTCCCGGGCGCGCGCTGGGCACCGTCGTACGCGCTGCGTCTCGATCGCACGCTCACGGTGGCCGAGCTCGCAGTGTCGGCGCTCGTCCGCCAGACCACGGGCGAGGACTGGTCCAACGTGAAGCTGCGCCTGAGCACGGCCGCGTGGCAGCAGTGGGTCGAACTCCCGAAGCTCGAGTCGCTGCGCGTGGGACGCGCGCAGCCGCGGCGCCCTCCGGCGTGGCGCCCGGCGCCGGTCGGTGCGGGCGCGCTGTTCGCGGACTTCGATCGCGCGTTCGACTTCGGCGCCGGCGGCGCGCCCTGCGACGACTTCGGCGGTGACTTCGGCGGTGACTTCGGCGACGACTTCGACGAGGACGCGGGCGTCGACCTGATGCG
>JAUHYN010001281.1 GCA_030426505.1 bacterium
GCCGACCTCCGTCGTCTCGAACGCGAAGAGGTGCGGCTCGAGCCCGGGCGACACCACGGCGATCGGCGTCTCGACTTCGAGGAACCCGCGCGCGTCGAAGAACGCGCGCACCGCGTCGTTCATGCGTTTGCGCGCGCGCAGGATCTCGATCGGGGGGACGTGGCTGCGATCGATCACGCTGCGCGGATCAACGGCCGTCCGACCCGCCGCGTCAACGCTCACGGACGAACGCGGCGACCGCGACCGCACCGACAACCGGCCCTTTCCCGCACCGACCCGATGTGGCACGGACCCGCCGATGCGTTTTGCGATCGCACTGATCTGGGCTTCGGCGCTCCTCTCTTCGACGGCCCACGCGGCCGGCTTCTACCTCGGAGACATCGGCACGCGCGGCATGGGACGCGGCGGCGCGTTCGTCGCCTCGCCCGACAGCCTGTTGGCGATCCACTACAACCCCGCCGGCCTCTCGCACTTGCAGGGCCTCAACGCGGAGGCGTCGGTCACGTTCGTGAACATGGCCATGGACTTCAACCGCAAGTGCCCTTGCCTGATCGCCGACAGCCTCAACGGCCGCCCCGCCGCCGAGTGGGACGCCGAGCTGCAGAGCTCCTTCGACAGCAACGTAGTGTCGAGCAACACGACCCTCGTCATCCCGTTCGTCGGCGCGTCGTACGGGCTGCCGTTCTACGATCTCACCTTCGCCCTCGCCGCGTGGGGTCCGAACAGCGGCCGCCACGACTGGGGCGAAGTCGTCAGCACGCGCCGCCCCGACTTCGAAGCGAGCGCCCTCGGCCAGCCCGGCCGCTACAGCGGCATGCGTATGGCGAACATCGAAGCGAACTTCGCCGCGGGCGTCGCCGCGCAGCCGATCGACGGCCTCCGCATCGGCGCGTCGATCATGCTCGCGCAGGCCGGCAACAGCCAGACGCTCCACCTCTGGGCGAACTCGGAGAGCCTCGGCATCCAAGGCCCGGAAGACGCCAACTACGACGCGCCCATCCTCCTCGACTTCAACGACTACTCGGTCAACTGGTCCGTCGGCGCGAGCTACGAGCTGCTCCCCGGCCTCACCATCGGCTCGTCGTTCCGCGGTTCGCGCCCGATCGACGCCGAGGGCACGATCGACGTCCAGGTCCCGCACGCGATCGTCGACGCCGACCCACCCGCGCTCGTCGTCAACGGGAGCCGCGTCCGCGTCGAGCTCGAGAACGCGCCCATCTTCCGCACCGGCCTGCAGTTCCGCCTCCCGCACGTGTTCGCCGCGGAGGCCGCGTTCGTCTGGGAGGGCTGGGGCGTGCAGGACGAAGTCGTCATCACGCCGCTCGACATCGAGCTCGAAGTGCTCGGCAACCCGTCCCCGCTCGGCGTGATCCGCGCGCCGCGCAACTGGAAGAACGCCTACTCGATCCGCCTCGGCGGCGAGCTCAACCTGTTCGACCCCTTCGTCAACGTCGTCGGCGGCTACTTCTACGAGCCGACCGCCATCCCGAGCGCCTACGTCGATCCGTCGCGCACCGACTTCGACAAACACGCCTTCTCCCTCGGCGCGCGCACCACGTGGTTCGGCTTCACGCTCGACGTCTCCGGCGCCTACGTCGTCCTCACCGGCACCGAGGTCCGCGACTCCGCGAAGCCGATCACCGGCGCCTTCGAAGGCGAGCGCGCGGACTACCTGACCAACGTCGGCAACGGCGACTACACCGGCGGCTACTTCATGCTCTCGACGTCGCTCTCGTTCGCGCTCGATCCGTTGATGGGCGCGTTGTAGCTCCAGCGACCAGCGACCAGCGACCAGAGGGCAGCCGACAGCTCCTCGGTGCGACCTTCCGCGGCTGGCGTTCGGGAGATCTTGCTGCGGGCTGCGAACTGAATGCTTCGAGCTCTTGCAGCCGCGCGGATCGCGGTGGCCACGTCCGCGCCCCGCGGGCGTTCCGCTCAGTTATCCCTCCCCGGCAGCGGTGGGCGCGGGTCCGCCGGGCGCGAAGTCGCCGGCGACGGCCCGCTCGGCCCGCCCTCGTGCGGCATCCCCGACGCCTTCAACGCATCCGCGAGCGCGCGCAATCGCTGATCGACGCGACCGTGCAACGTCTCCGGCCCGTCCACGTCGCCGGGCGCGCGATCCGTGAGCAGCTCCAACGCGTCGTCGACGTGGTCCGCCGTCCACACCGAGAAGCGCCGCTCCTGCATCGCCTGGACGACGTCCCGGGCGCTGATGTGGTATCCCTGAAGCTTCGCCGGATCGACATAGATCATCATCTGGCGGAACTTGCCGCCGAAGGGGTGCGGGATTTGGACTCCCTTCAGTCCGCCCATCTTGTTGCGCACCGCGTAGTATCCGATCGTGTAGAGCTGCGATTCGCTGAGACCCTCGCCGGAAATGGCCCCGAGCAGTACCGGCATGTTTGCGGGTTCGCTACGCAGCGTAAAGGGAAACTCGATACCGGGCG
>JAUHYN010001282.1 GCA_030426505.1 bacterium
CTACATGCCGCCGGAGCAGGCGATGGGCGCGAAGGTCGACAAGCGCGCCGACGTGTACGCCGCCGCCGTCACGATCTGGGAGATCCTCGCCGGGCGGAAGCGCATCCGCGAGGAGAGCGTCGCCGGGCGCCTGTCACGCGCGGTCGGCGCGCAGCCGGAGCCGCTCCGCCCGCACCGCCCCGACGCCACGCCTCGCCTCGAAGCGATCCTGAAGCAGGCGATGGCGACCGATCCGGACCTGCGGACCCCCGCCGCCCAGCTCCTCGCGAAGACGCTCGAGGAGGAGCTCCGCGCGTTGAAGCGCCGCGCCGAGCGGCGCGACGTCATCGAGTGGCTCGACGCCGCGTGCGCGACCGTCATCGCGAAGGAGCGCCGCCTCCTCGACGATGCGGTCGCGGCCGCGAAGAACCTCGGCGCGCCGCGCAAGAACCCGAACACGCAGATGTACGTGCAGGCGCGGCACGGCCCGTTCAGCGAAGCGCACGCGTACAAGTTCTACGACGCGGGGACGCGCCCGCCGGATCCGCGCGACGCGATCGGCGAGTCGTCGAAGGGCGCGCTCGATCGGCTCGGCGGGAGCGAGACGCTCGGCGCCCTCGCGGCGCTCGCGGATCCGTCGAATCTGAGGAGTGCGCCGCTGTGGGTGAAGATCGCGGGCGGCCTGTTCGCGTTCATCTTCGTCGTGCTGGTGAGCTCGGTGACGTACGTGCTTGTCGCGCCGGATCCGCCGCCGAACCCACCGGTCCCCGTGAGGCCGCCGCCGCCGAAGGTCGTCGAAGCGCCGCCGCCTCCGACCGAGGTCGAGCTGGTCGCGCCGCCGCCCGCGCCCCCGGTCGAGCCGCCACCGCCCGTCGAGCCGCCGCCGCCGCGCTCGCCACCGCCGTCGACGACGACCACGCGCGAGAGCGCGGACGTGCGCGAGCGGAAGAAGCGCTTGGTGTCGCGCATCCGCGACCTGCGCCGAGTGAAGTACGACGTGCGGTGGCAGAAGCGCCTGACGTCGCTATCGGCGAAGCTGAGTTCGGCGCGCTCGAACCGATCGCTCGACAGCATCGAGCGTTCGATTCGGCAGATGGAGCGCGAGTAGCTCAGTCCTCTTGGTGCGTTAGCGCGCGCCGCGCCACGCGCGACAACCACACCACGATCACGCCGACGGCGACGATGCCGACGAGGAGTAGGATGCGTCGGTGGTCCGAGTTCGCCGCCTCGTCGAGGCGCGCGATGTCCTCGACCAGAGAGCCGAGCTGCAGCGCGAGGATCTGCGCGGGGAGGATGCCGATCACCGTCCCGATCGCCATCGCGAGGGGCCGCACGCCAGACGCGCCGAGCACGTAGTTCTGCACCGAGAAGGGCGCCCACGGCGCGAGGCGACTGAGGATCACGGCGCGCATCTCCTTGTCGGCGACCTCGCTCGCGATCGCGCGGAGCACCGGCCGGCGCTCGATCAGGCGGACGACGTGCGCCGCGAGGAGCGTGCGCGCGAGGTGTACCGAGAGCACGCCGCCGAGCGCCGCGGCCGGGAGCGTGATCGCGAGCCCCACGCCCGTGCCGTAGACCATGCCGGCGGTGACCGTGAAGAAGAAGACGGGGACGAGCAGGATCGTCGCGGCGACGTACGCGAAGAAGAACACGACCATGCCGACCGTGCCGGCTTCACGCAGGTACGTGACGCCGTCCGTCGCGAGCGCGCGGACGTCGACGAGCAAGGACGCGCCGAGCGCGACCGCGAGGACCGCGGCGAAGAGCCACTTCGATCGGTTGGGGGCTTCGGTCGTCAGAGCGGGGCGAGTGTACAGGCAGTCAGACCCCGCCGCCGATGCCCGAGCCGGATCCCGAGCCGGATCCCGAGCCCGAGCCCGAGCCGCCGCCACCGTTGCCCTCACCGCACTCGGCCGGCGCGTCGATCCGATAAGCCTCGCCGTCGTCCACCGCCACGCGGCCGGACTGATCGTGCTGGACCCGCACGGTGCAGACGCCGTCGACCGCGTTGCCGTCGTCGTCCTGCGCGCGCCACCCGATGTGGTAGACGCGGCCGTTCTCGTTGCCGCTGCGCTCGGAGCGGAGCTCGACGCTGTCGCAACCCAGGTTGCGGATGTCCGGCTCGTGGTTGCCGTCGCCCGTGCCGTTCGGGACCTCGTCGCTGCTCGCCCAGAGGAACTCGACCTCGACGTCGCCGTCGCAGTCGTCCTCCACGGTGACGCAGTCGTCGATGCCGATCGTGTGGAACTTGTGGTTCGGCGGCCAGAGCGCGACCTCGTGCTCGGTCACCGTCGGCTCCACGGTGTCCTCGACGATCAGCGTCGCGGTGCAGACCTCGGCGTCCCCGTTGGCGGCGTCGGTCACGACGATCGTGTGCTCGCCGACGGCGAACGGACCGTTGTCACTGACCTCGAGCATTGGGCCGGAGCACGAAGCGAGCGGCACTTGGATCTCGTCGAACGG
>JAUHYN010001283.1 GCA_030426505.1 bacterium
GAAGAGGATGTCGCCGTCCTCGAGCGCCTCGAACGCGTCGCGCGGGGCGAGTTCGAGCGGTGACTCGATGATCACGCAGTCATCGCCCGCGCGGAGCAGGCCCTTCAGGCGATCGGGGTACGGCTCGACGAACGTGAGCGTGTAGTCGAGGTCGAAGTGCTGCTTCGTATCGAGCATCACCGCGCTGCTGAAGCCTGAGCCGACCTCCACGATGCGATTCGGGCGAATCGCGCGCAGCATCAGGTGCAGCATGTTCGCGCTCTTCTGACCGAACATGTTGTTGCTCGCGTGGTAGCGGACGTCGCGGTCGTCGCCCGGGCGGTAGAGGCGATCGGACCGCAGCGCCTCGAACTTCGCGAGGAAGGCCTTCTGCGTCGCTTCCCCGAGATCCACGTCCGGGAGGTCCGCGGGGCTGTCGCCGAAGATCGCGTCGGCGCGGGGCGCGAGCTCCTTCCAGCTCGGGATCGGCGAGTAGAAGTGCCCCGGCGCCACCCACGTCGCCTTCACGGGCGCAGGCGGCGGGTCGAGGCGCCGGGCGACCGACGACAGCGCGCGCGCCGCGCGACGACCGATTCGGCGTTGGGTATCGCGGAGGTCCACGGCTCGCGTCGAACCACGCGGGGGCAAGGAGGTCAACGAGGGCCTCCCGAGCGCGGCTCCGTGCTAGATCGTTCGCCGTGGAGACGATCCAGGGCTTCGAGATCGACGACGTCCTCGGCAAGGGCGGCACCGGGACCGTCTACCGCGCGCGCCGCAACGACGACGGCCAGGTCGTCGCCCTCAAAGTCCTCCCCCTCGACGCCGACCCAACCCGCCGCAAACGCTTCGAAGTCGAAGCGAGCCTCGGCGCCGTCCTCGACCACCCCGACATCATCCACATCTACGGGACGGGCGTGGAGGGCGACCTCGGCTGGATCGCGATGGAGCTGCTCGACGGCTTCGAGCTCGCGCTCGCGATGAAGGACGACGCGTTCGGCGTCGACGATCGAATCCGCGTGTTGATGCGCGTCGCGCTCGCGCTCCACACCGCGCACCAGCAGGACGTCGTCCACCGCGACGTGAAGCCGTCGAACATCTTCCTCACGCGCGACGGCGGCGTACGCCTCCTCGACTTCGGCATCGCTCGACTCGCCGCGAACAAGATCACGAAGACCGGCTTCATCGTCGGGACGCCGCAGTTCATGGCGCCCGAACAGATCTCCGCGCTCCCGGTCGACGCGCGCACCGACGTCTTCTCCCTGGGCGTCGTCGCGTACGAGCTCCTCTCGGGCCACCTCCCGTGGACCGGCGAGAACTACACGCAGCTGATGATGGCCATCTGCTCGAAGCCGCCGATCCCGCTCCGCAGCGTCTTCGACGGATCGCGCTTCGGGCTCGGCGAAGCGGAGGTCGATCACCTCGTCCGCATCGTCCACCACGCGATTCGCCAGGAACCCGAGCACCGCTACGCCTCCGCCGAAGCGCTCGCGAGCGCCCTCGAGGCCTACCTCGAACGCGACGACGGCGCGCTCGACGCGGACGCCCCGCTCCCCTCCCTCGACGTCGATCCCGACGAATTCATGAAGCGTCGCATCGACTGGGCCGTCGCACGCGCCGCGCGTCTCAAGGTCGAAGAAGCGATACCCGTGGCGCGCTCCAACGCGACCGCGCCGGTCCCCAACGCACGCACTCGAGAGCTCGACATCGAGGAGCGCGAAGAGGCCGCGCGCTCCAACGCGCTGTGGTTCGTGCTGCTCGCGGTGTTCGTCGTGGGGCTCGGCGTCGCGCTGTTCCTGCTGCGCTCGGCCTGAGCGCCTACTCGGGCTGCTCGGACGGGCTCGCCGCGGGCGCCGCCTCGTCCTCGGCGGGCTCGCTTCGACGCTTCGGGAGGAACCGCGCCACCACCGGCGTCAGCGCGAGCGTGGCGAGGATGCGCACCGGCTTCGTGAGTTGCAGCAGCGCCCACGCGCCCGCGCCCGTCCCGAGGCCGCCGCCCACGCCGTCGAACTCGAAGCCCAGCTTCAGACCGGCGTAGGCACACGAGAACACCAGCGCCGACAACGTGAGCCACGTGCCGAGCGCCACGCCGCCGTACTCGACCATCAGCGTCTTCAGGCGCTCGGTGAGCTTCGGGCGCTTCTCGGTGGTCTCGGCCATCGCGCACGATCGTGACGGTCCGGGCCCGAAAAGGCCAGACGTGATCGGGGTGGTGGGCGTCACCGATTCGCCGTAGGGATAGGCGCGATGGCGTTCACGGGCCGACTCCTCAACCGCGCGATCCTCAGCCACCTGGTCGTCGCCGTGCCGCCCGCCGTGGCGTTGGGGTGGATGGTCATCGACATCAACCAGAGCGCGATCGAGCTCGAGACGCAGCTGTTGAACCTCTCCCTCGCCTCGCAGCTGAGGGACCAGATCGCCGCGCGCGTCGAGCTGTCGACGAACGTACTCGGCCACGCGG
>JAUHYN010001284.1 GCA_030426505.1 bacterium
TACGGGTGGAGGAGGAACGGGCGCCACCGGATCGTCACCTCGAGCGCCGGCCGCTGGGCGAGCGCGAGGTCGAGGTGTCGGCGGCCGATGAAGCACCACGGGCACACGACGTCGGAGACGATGTCGATCTGCACGGGCCGAGCGTGTCACTCGTGATCGTCGCTTGGAAGCCCGGTGAACCACGCACGCACCTTGCGAGCGCGAAAGGACGCGGTCGCGGATGCAAGCCGCGTTGCGTCGAACGTCCGATGCGCCGCGTCAGGCGAGCTTGGAGAAGTACGCGATGGTCTTCTCGAGGCCGACCTCGAGCGGGACCTTCGGGGACCAGTCGAGGAGCGTCTTCGCCTTCGTGATGTCCGGGCAGCGGCGCACGGGATCGTCCTGCGGGAGCGGCTTCTCGATCAGCGTACTCTTCGAGCCGGTCATCCGGATGATCGTCTCCGCGAGCTCGCGGATGGTCGTCTCCACCGGGTTGCCGAGGTTGATCGGACCGGTGACTTCGTCGGGCGCACGCATCAGGCGCAGGAAGCCTTCGATGAGATCATCGACGTAGCAGAAGGCGCGCGTCTGCGAGCCGTTGCCGTAGATCGTGATCGGCTCCCCGCGGAGCGCCTGCATGATGAAGTTCGAGACGACGCGTCCGTCGTCGGGGTGCATGCGCGGACCGTAGGTGTTGAAGATGCGCGCGACGCGGATCGGGATGCCGTGCTGGCGGTGGTAGTCGAAGAAGAGCGTCTCCGCGCAGCGCTTGCCCTCGTCGTAGCAGGCGCGCGGGCCGATCGGGTTGATGCTGCCGCGGGACTCCTCGGGCTGCGGGTGGACCTCCGGATCGCCGTAGACCTCGGACGTCGACGCCTGGAACACCTTCGCGCGCAGGCGCTTCGCGAGGCCGAGCACGTTGATCGCGCCGTGGACACTCGTCTTCGTGGTCTGCACCGGGTCGTGTTGGTAATGCACCGGCGAAGCGGGGCACGCGAGGTTGTAGATCTCGTCGACCTCGACGTAGAGCGGGAACGTCACGTCGTGACGCATGAGCTCGAAGAGCGGCTCGTCGAGCAGCCCGAGCAGGTTCGCCTTGCGCCCGGTGAAGTAGTTGTCGACGCACAGGACGTCGTGGCCCTCCGCGATCAGGCGCTCACACAGGTGCGAGCCGAGGAAGCCCGCGCCGCCGGTGACCAGGATGCGTTTCGACGTCAGCACCGCGTCCAGGAGTTAGCACCGCGCCGGATTCAGCGCGAGCCTCGCCGGGTGAGGAGCCACCAGGCGCCCGCGATCAGACCGCCCACGATGAGGATGCTCTGCCACACCAGCGACTCCGCGACCGCGAGCGAGGCCGACGCGAACGGCTTCACGAGCGCGCCGAACGCGGCCTCCCGGACGCCGAGCCCGCCGAGGCTCACCGGCACCATCGCCGCCACCTTCGCGAGCGGCCACAAGAGGAACCACAGCCTCAGGTCGAGCTCGAGGCCCATCATGTCGCCGAGGTGGACGTTCACCAGGACGAAGCCGGCCTGCAGCGACAGGCACCACACCAGGCCGAGCGCGGCCCGCGGTGCGTTCTTCGCCATGGCCGCGGCCGCGACGAGCATCCGCTCCACGATCGCCTGGACCTTCGTCGGGAGCTTGTCGCGCGGGAACTTCGCGAAGAAGAGCCACAGCGCGAGCAGCCCGAGGATCCCGAGGCCGAGCACCACGAAGAAGATCACGAAGCCGTCGACCGCGCCGCCGAGCTGTTCGTCCATCGCAGCCGGCGCCACGACGAAGCCCACGGCCACGAGGAGCCCGAGCGCGACCACGTCGCTCAAGCGATCGACCACGCTCCCCAGCGCGATGGCCTCTCGGTCCTGCACCTCGGTCATCGCGAGCCCCGCGCGGAGGACGTCGCCGCCGACCAGCGACGGGAGGCAGAGGTTCGCGAACAAGCCGGCGCCGTAGCACCTCACCGCGGAGGGGAAGGGCAGGCGCGCGCCCGCGAGGCCGAGGAAGAAGCGCCACTTCGCCGCCGACAACATGTGCAGCCCGAGGAAGCCGGCGAGCCCGACCAACCACGGCCCGAGGCGGACCTTCTCGAAGGCTTCGAAGATCGCCTCCTGCCCGACGATCGTGAACACGATCGCGAGCACCACGAGGCTCGCGACGAGGCGGACGGCGGCCTTGAACGGCTTCTTGCGCGGGGGCGCCGCGGCTACCTCGGCCATGACTCGCGGTCGAGACCGAGCTTGGAGTTCTGGTCCGCGAGCAGACCGAGGCCCCAGATGAGCATCGCGCCGATGATGCACATGACCGCCGACTCCGACAGGTTCTCCTTCGTCACGTCGTAGCCGAACTTGCCGAGGCCCACGAGGAAGGTGACGAGGCCGAGCGGCAGGAACACCTTCAGCGGGTTGAAGAGCACCGTGACGCGGAGGATCAGCATCATGAAGTGGTACGCGT
>JAUHYN010001285.1 GCA_030426505.1 bacterium
CTTGCCCTGGATCTGCTCGGGCGACATGTACTTCGGCGAGCCGAGGAACATGCCGGCCTTGGTGAGCTCGCCCTCCGCCGGGTCGGGCGTTAGGGGCTCGTCGACGCCGGAGACGGCGCGGCCGTCGGCGTGGAACAGCTTCACGAGGCCGAAGTCGAGGACCTTCACGAAGTCGGCGTCGTCGCCCTCTTCGAGCAACAGGATGTTCCCCGGCTTGAGGTCGCGGTGGATGATGCCCTTCGTGTGCGCCTCGCGAAGCGCGCGACAGATCTGCATCGCGACGTGCAGCGCGCGCTCCGGCTCGAACGGCCCCTCGGACGCGATCACGCGCGAGAGCGGCCGCCCGTTGAGGTACTCCATCGCGATGAACAGCTCGCCGGACTCGGCCTCGCCGTAATCGAAGACGGTGATCGTGTTGGGGTGCGTCAAGCGCGCGGCCGACGCCGCCTCGAGGAAGAAGCGGCGCACGAACTGCGGATCCTTGCGTTGGAACTCCGGGTTCAGGATCTTCACCGCGACCGGTCTATTCAGTGGAAACTGTGTCGCGCGGTAGACGCGACCCATGCCGCCCTTGCCGACGAGCTTGTCGAGTCGATACCGGCCGACCAGCGTCTCCCCGATCCGGGGATCCGAGAGCGACGCGGGCGAGGGTGGCGGCACCGGCGGCGTGTCGTTCCGGACCTCCGGCGCCCGGTCGGGGACCGGGAGGATCGCGTCCGCCTCCGAGACGGACGACATGGAGATCTCGACCGAAGGATCCGGATCCGGGGGATACTCTGCGGTCACTTTGTCCTGAGCGGAGGACCGCGCCTCCCTGTAGGCCTGAGCGCTCGGGGAAGTCACCTCTTCCTCCGCCGGCTGTTCGTCCAACGCGCTGGGCGGTCGAGGGTTGTTGTCCTTCCTCTCCATGACGAGCGGGGGGCCGATATCCGACACTGGCATGGTCCCGCGAGGTCCGCAATTCCGCTCCTGCGCCCGACGTCGCCACCTGTCCGGTTGACTCGGGTCCGCGGCCCGGCCTACCTCCACCGGCCATGGCGCGCGTAGTAACTCAAAACAGCCCTACTATGGTCGGACCCCGCTCCGGAGCGGTTGCCAACCACGCGCTGCATCGGCTTTAGGCCCGGGCGGATCCACCCATGACGCCCCTCGCCCTCACACTGCTCCTCGCCGCCCAGACCGGCACTTCGTCGGCCGCCGAAGCTCCGCCGTTCACGAAGGAACAGCTCGAGTACCTCGACCGGCTCACCGACCAGGTCGCCGCCCGCGTGCGGGGCCCCGTCGACGAGAACCAGGTGCTCGAATTGAAGGCGGAGGCCTACATCAAGTGGCTCTACCGCAACAACGCGTCGCAGGGCTGTGTGACGTACGGCAACCCGCACCCACTCGGTGACAACTACTCGGGCGACAACGGCGCCTGCCCGGAGTTCTCGCTGTCGATCATCGGCCGCCCCATCCCGCAGATCGAAGGCGGCTTCCGGCTCCAGACCCGCTACGGCCAACAGTTCGCCGACTACTTCGAAAACGGTGACCGCCGCCCGACGGAGGACGCGTCGTCGGAGAGCCTCGGCCAGAACCACTCCGCGCACCTGCAGCTCCGTGGGATCTACGTGCGCGTCGCGCGGCCGCTACCGGCGATCGACTGGGTGCTCGCGGGCTCGAGCGACCTCAACCAGTTCGACGCGTGGACCGTCGGCAAGGTCCGGTTCATCGAGCGCTTCAACGCGAAGGGCATCTTCCTGCAGACGTCGCTCGGCGACTTCGCGAAGGTGCTCCTCTCCCGCATCGCGCTGTCGAAGCTGTACGGCACCGCGAACTATAACTCGATCGAGGACCCGCTCCTCACCAACCCCTTCTGGGCGCGCGACGCGATCTACGCGACGTCGATCCGCACGAAGACCATCGCCGATACCGTGCGCTTCACGCTGAACGCTGGCGTCGTCCTCGACGAAGAGGCCGACGTGCGCGACCCGGACGCCGCCGGCTCCGTGAACACGATCGACGACCGCGACGCCGTGACCGCCGTCGCCGCGCGCTTCTTCGGCGTGAACACCTCGCTCACCGCGGACGTCGTCGGCTTCGACGCCGTGAAGGCGCGCGCGATCGTCGCCTTCTCGCACAACAAGCCGAACCCCGACTACGTCAGCAACCTCGCGCTCGGCGGCTTGGGCTTCTCGAACGTCGTCTACGACACGACGAACGACATCGCCGGCACGCTCCGCGTCGAGCTCCCGGATCTGATCACCGACGGCGCGAAGCTCTCATTCGAGTACTTCAACATCGGCGCGGACTACAACGCGGTGGTCGGCGCGCGCCGCGAGGACGACGTGCTCCTCACGGACGGCTTCCTCGACGGCGGCCAGCTCCCCACGCTCAACCTCGCGAACGAGCTCGTCGACTTCAACGACAAGTTCTACGAGTCGATCATCGGC
>JAUHYN010001286.1 GCA_030426505.1 bacterium
TCGCCTCGGCGCCGGTGAGGTGGCCGAGGCGCCTCAGCTCCGCGGGGACGTCGGTGACGTGTTTGGGGAGCGAGGTCTCGACGGGGACGCGGGACGCGAGGGCTTCGTAGTCCTCCTTCCTGTTCTCCTCCTCGTTGAGGAGGACGAGGTCCGGTCGGGCCGCGAGGATCGCGCCGAGATCCGGGTCCTTCGTGCCGCCGACCTTGGGGAGGTCCTTCACGACGTCGGCCGGGTGGATGCAGAACCGCGTGATCCCCACGATTCGATCCGCGAGACCGAAGTCGATCAGCGTCTCCGTGATCGACGGACAGAGTGACACGATCCGGCATTTTGCGTAGGAGTCACCCATGAGTCGGTTCAAGCGAATCTGCGTCTTCTGCGGATCGCAAGAAGGAAACAAGCCGGTGTTCGCCCAGAACGCGATCGCGGTGGGCAAACTGCTCGGCCAGCGCGGCATCGGTCTCGTTTACGGCGGCGGGAAGGTCGGCCTGATGGGCCACGTCGCCAACGCCGCGCTGGTGTCCGGCGCCGAGGTCATGGGCGTCATCCCCGAGAAGCTGATGAGCAAGGAGGTCGCGCACCAGGGCCTGACCGAGATGTTCGTCGTGGAGAGCATGCACGCGCGCAAGGCGATGATGGCGCACCTGTCCGGCGCGTTCATGGCGCTCCCCGGCGCGTGGGGGACGATGGAGGAGATGTTCGAGGTCCTCACCTGGACCCAGCTCCGCTACCACACGAAGCCGATCGGGATGCTCAACGTGGACGGCTACTACGACCCGCTCCTGACGTTCGCCGACCACGCCGTCGAGTGCGGCTTCCTGTTGCCGCAGCACCGCCAGCTCCTAGTCGCCGACACGGATCCGGTGGCGCTGTTGGATCGGCTGGAGGCGGTGGAGATCCCCGCCGACACGCGCTGGATCGATAAGGTATGACGCCGGTCCGCGGCGACTACCACGTCCGCGGGATGCGGCTCGCCTATCACACGTGGGGTGCGCCGACTTCGCCCGCGGTGTTGGTGCTGCACGGCTTCATGGATCACGGCCGCGCGTACGCGCCGGCGATCGATCTCCTCGAGCGCGACTTCTTCGTCATCGCGCCGGACCTCCGCGGGCACGGGCTGTCCGAGTGGGTCGGCGACGGCGGCTACTACCACTTCTACGACTACTTCTTCGACGTGGGCGCGCTGCTCCGCGAGCTCGAGGTCGAGCGGTTCTCGATCGTCGGCCACTCCATGGGCGGGAGCGTCTCCACCGGCTTCGCCGCCTTGAACGCCGCGCGCGTGGAGCGCGTGATGTTGCTCGAAGGTATGGGGCCGCCGTTCTCGAAGCTCGAGGACACCGTGACGCGGTTGGTGCAGTGGTCCGAAGCGCTCCAGTGGGATCGGGTGTCCGGCGACGTCGCGTCGCGGCGCGCGAAGCGACGCGCGATGAAGGACGAGGAGGACGCCGCGTCCAAGCTGCGCGGCATGAACCCGCGCCTCGATCCGGAGATCGCGCTGCGGCTCGCCTCGACCTTCACCGAGCCCGCGCCCGACGGCGGGGTGGTGTGGTGCTACGACCCGCTGCACCGCACGCCGGCCGCGAAGCCGTTCGTCGAGGAAGAGGCGCGCGCGTACTGGTCGGCGCTGACCATGCCGGTGCTCTCCCTGTACGGCGAACACGGCTGGGCGCCGGACCGGCTCGACGATCGCCACGCCGCGGTCGCGGATCTGCGGACCGGGACGGTGCGGGGGGCCGGGCACAACATCCACCACGACAAACCCGCGACCGTCGCGCGGTTGATCGACGGGTTCATCGGGGAGGGCGTCCTCCCGGATCTCGAAGACGTGACGTACGGCTGAGCCGACTCGGCTATACTCGCCGGCCGTGCCTGCTCGGTGCATGGTCTGTGAAGCAACCTTCGACGACGTCCCGCTGACGTGTTCGGCGTGCGGCGGTCGCGTCCGCGTGCAGGGCGCGAGCGAGGCCGCGGTTCGAAGCGAGCTCGACCTCCCCGACGAAGCGCGCCTGACTCGAGCGCTCCTGCAGGAGCTCGGCGTCCCCGTGATGCGACTCGACGAGTTCGAGATCGATCCCGAAGCCGCCGCGACGATCTCGCGCGACATGGCGGAGTCCTTCAACGTGATCCCCGTGCATCGCATGGGTCGGACGTTGATCCTCGCGATGTCCGATCCCTCGAACCTGATCGCCTACGAAGCCGTCCGCACCCTCACCGGGCACGAGGTCGACGTCGTGTACGCGACGGGCGAGGACATCCGCGCCGCCATCGCGCGCGCGTATCCGCCGGACACGTGACCCGCCTCCGCGATAGGTCATGACTAGACCCTATGGAGTGACCGGCCCGCGATCGTAGCGCCGTACACTGACGGCCTCACAAAGATCGCGGGTTACCGCCTTGCGGCGGCAGAGCCGCATACGAAAGGAGCCGGTCA
>JAUHYN010001287.1 GCA_030426505.1 bacterium
CGTAGACGAGCGCCGTCAGCACGAGCTCGAGCTCGCCCGCCGGGCGATCCACGAGCACGTCGTCGCCGACGCGCCGCCCCATGAGCGCCTTGCCCATCGGCGACTTCATCGAGATGCGGCCGCGCTTCGCGTCGACCTCGTCCTCGCCGACGATCATGTAGCGCCGCGTCTTGCCGTCCTCGTCCTCGAGCTCGACGCTCGCCCCGAACTGCACGAAGTCCGCAGCGTTCGACTTCGGGTCGACGACCTTCACCTGCTGCGTGATCTTGGTGAGGTAGCGCATCCGCCGGTCGATCTCGCGGAGCTTCTTCTTGCCGTAGATGTACTCGGCGTTCTCGGAGCGATCCCCCTGCGCGGCGGCGTCGCTCACCTCCTGGACGATCTTGGGGCGATCCTCGTGCCAGAGGCGTCGCATCTCGTCCTGGATTCGGTCATAGCCCTCGGGGGTGATCGGGCGCTTGTCGGCCTTCGCCATCGAACCGTGGCCCCTCGCACGCGCGGCGGCCCTGCGGCAATCCGAGAGCGCCCCACACGGGCTCGATACGGCGTTTTCCCGATACGTCACAACTGACGCATTCCCTCCGGCCCGATAACGACTATGTTCCGCCCTCGTGAGACCGGACGGACGTTCCCTCGACATCGTAGCGGTCGGCTTGGGCCAAGCCGGCGGCAACCTCGCCGCGGAGTTCTTCCGCCGCGGCTATCGCGCCCTCGCGCTCAACACCGCCGAGACGGATCTGTCGGCGCTCGACCCGGGCGGCGCGTTCCCGGCGATGCCGCCCGAGCGACGACTCTACGTCGGCCTCGACGGCTACGACGGCGCCGGCGCGGATCCTTCGTACGGCCGCGACTGCGTGCGCGAGCACGCGGATCGAATCCGCGCCGCCGTGATGAAGCAGGCGCACGACGCGGACGCCGTGATCCTGACCGCCGGCCTCGGCGGCGGTACGGGCTCCGCGATCCCCGAGCTGGTCGAGGTCCTCGCGGAGGAGGAGCTGCCGCTGCTCGCGCTGATGACGCTCCCCACCGAGAGTGAGTCCGGCCTCGCGAAGGTGAACGCGGTCCGCGCGATCAACGACATCGTCGACGCGCCGCTGCTCGGTTGGATCTTCGCCGACAACGCGCGCATCTCGAAGCTCAACCGCGACATCGCGATCGCCGACTACTTCGCCCACGTGAACTCGCAGATCATCGCGCCGATCGACGAGTTCAATCGCTTGAACGCGCGCGAGAACATCCGCGCGATCCGCTCGTTCGACGGCGAAGACTTCCGCAAGCTCCTCCTCGCCGGCGGCGTCCTGAACTACGCGTTCTCGGACGTCCCGCGCATCACGACCGAGGAGATCGCCGGCACCGTCCGCGACTGCATCGAGGCGAGCGACATCATGCCCGGCGGATTCGAAATGGCGCGCGTGTCGTTCATCGGGCTGGTGATCGAGGCGTCGGAGGCCGCGTTGGCCGAGGCGTCGATCCAGGTGTTCGAGGACATCCACGAGGCGATCAAGCAGGAGACGGAAGGGGCCGCGGTCTACCAGGGCATCTACAAGGTCCCGGACGACCGCCCGATCACGATCCGGCTGATCGCCGCGACGCAGTCGCTGCCGCACCGCATCCGTCAGATCCTCGCCGACGCCAAGCGCGAAGGCGGCGTCATCGGTGACAAGCTCCGCGAGGAGCTGCCGACGCTGGAGCTCGGCGAGATCGACGGCTTCGATCTCTTCAAGCGATCGTCGCGCCCCAGCCAGAAGCCGGGCCGCCGCAACCGCGCCCAACAGGGCGCGCAACGCGGACAGAAGAGCGCGCAGATGGTGGAGGAGGTCGCGTTCGAAGTGGGCGGCAACTCGCCCGTGCGCTCGCGCCGGGTGAACCGTCGCGGCGGCCGCCCGACCCCCGGTCGCCCGGCGAGCACCATGGCGCAGCCCGAGGAAGAGGCCACGCCGCGGCGCCGCCCGCCGCCGAAGGAGATCGGCACCGAGGAGATCGACGTCGTCGCCGCGCTCGCGGAGTTGAGCGACCTCCCGGACGACGCCGTGGAGTCCGAGCTCCAGGAGACCGTCGCCGCCGCCGACCTGAACTCGCCGGTGAATGGCCAAGACCTCCCGAGCCCCGACCAGTACGACGCCCTCGTGGCGCAGTACCTCAACGCGGAGAACGCGAAGGCGCGTCAGACCGTGGTGCAGCGGCTCGAGTCCGACAGCGTCGCGGACGACACGATCATCCGCTACTACGCCGTCGAAGCGATGGCGAAGCTCGGCCGGAAGGTCTTCGGGAACGCGCTGCTCGCGGCGACGAGGCCGCTGCAGCAGGAGCTCGCCGCGGCTAAGGAGGCCCTCGCCAAGGCGCCCAAAGAGGACCTTTCCGGCAAGGTCGCCGAGCTGCAGCAGCAGCTCACCGAGGCCCAACGTCAGTTCGAGGAAGCCCAACGGCAAC
>JAUHYN010000121.1 GCA_030426505.1 bacterium
CCGTGAGCCCGACGCGCGACACCGCGCCCACGAACCACTGCGCGAACTGCGAGTGCATCGCCTCGACGGTCTTCTGCGCGCGCGGGCTCATACCCATCGCGAGGAACGAAGGCGCGGTATACGTGGCGCGGAACTCTTCGAAGTCGAGGTCGAGCTCGTCGAAGATCGCCTGGTACTCGTCGGAGCGATTGAGGACCCAGATGTTGTCGTCGAGGAAGAGCGCGTACTCGATCAGCTCTTCGCGTTGGTCGGGCACGAGCGACTCGATCCCGGACCGGAGGTGCTGGGATTCGTCGCGCTCGATGCGCATGATCGCGTCCCGGAAGGTCGGGTCCTTCACGAACAATAGGTGCTGTCGGAACGAGAGCAGCGCGCGCGCCTCGAGGAACAGCTGTAGCCCGAGCACTTGTTTGGGCCAGAGGTCGCACTCGAGGAGGTGGTCGAGCATCCCGCGCAGGATCGGACCGCAGTCGTAGATCGGCCCGAGGCGCCCCACGACTTCGCGCAGCGCCATGACATGACGCGCTTCGTCTTTGGCTTGCGTGGCCGCGAAGATGCGCGCGTCGAGGTCGTCGACCGCGCCCGTGAGCCGCCCCGCGAGCATCATCGCGGCCTGCTCGCCGTGCAGGACCTGCGACATGTCGAACGCGACGAACTGCCGCGCGAGTGACTCCTGTGTCTTCTTGGGTAGGCGCCGTACGTAGTCGGACCGACTCGCCCCGTGCCAGTCGAGGATGCGTTCGTAGGCGGTGACTCCGACGCGTTGCGTCCAATCGATGTCCCCGACATCCCACTGAGTTTTGGCGGACAGCGCGATCAGTCGCTTCAGCGAGGGGACCTCTTGTTCGTAGTCGAAGCAGAGCTGAAACGACACCGCAATAGAGGACGTTACCAGATCGTTGAGAGAATGAGTCAACGATCGGCGACTGGGCGCCGACAATGATCTCGGAAGGCGGTCGCATATGAAGCAGGTGGGTTGGACTCTCGGTATCGCATTCGTGATCCTCGGAGCGTCTTCAGCCTGCAGCCCGAGCGGCGCCCGCGTCGAAGGCCTCGACTTCGAGGCACGCGACGCGCTGTACCTCCAAGTCGACGACTCCGAGGGCAACGACCACCAGAACCTCATGCTCGTCGTGTCCGACGTCGACGATCTCTGCGAACGCGCCAACGCCGGCGAGTCGTTCGCGGGTCGATCGAAGCTCACGATCTTCCACCGCTGGACGGGCTCGGTTCACTTCAAGTTCAAGAAGTTCGATCACGACTGCTCGGTCATGAAACGCGAGGACACCGGACAGGGCTGGATCGAGACCGGGAGCCGCGGCCGCCACCTCGACGCGAGCTTTGCCTTCATCGCGGACGGCACGAACGTCACCGGTGAGCTGACCGCGCGGAGCTGCACGGTCCCCGAAGAGTTCTTCCACGCCTGCGATTGATCCGATCTGGATCGACCGCGGCCCGCCCCCTCCAACTGATCTAGAGAACGGCCGAATACCGAGGCGTGCTCCCCGTTCGCGCGTCCGGGCTCCGTGGCTCCGTCTTCACGGCCATCGTGCCCTCCGTGATCCTCGGCCTCGCCGTGGCCCTGGGGCTCCCGATTGCGCTCTTCACGCTCCGAAGCGAGTTCAACCGGATCACCGCCGGGCTGCCCGCGGACCAGGTCCAGCAGCTGAGACTTCTCCTCGCGCACGCGGAGGTCCCGGTCACCGGCCTCAGCGCGCTCGCGTTGGTCGCGGCCCTCGTCGCGATCTTCCTCGCCATGCACGCGGTGAAGCGCCTCGAGAAGCGCATCGAAGGCATCGCCGAACTCGCCGACTCCGTACTCACGGGTGGCCTCGTCCCGCTCGACGGCGACGATCACGACGACTCGCTCGGGCACCTCGCCGACGACCTCTGCCGCATCGCGGGCGCGCTCGCGGAGCGCGACTCGTCACTGCGCGAAGACGCATTCCGGCAGGAGCTCGACTCGCGCGTGCAGAACGCGATGATGCTCGCCGAGTCCGAAGCCGACGTCTACGAGATCACGCGGCGCGCGATGGACACCGTCGTCCAGGGGCGCCCCGCTGAGCTCCTGATGGCGGACGCCAGCAACGCGCACCTCAGGATCGCGACCACGTGCGGACCACACGCGCCGGGCTGCGGCGTCGCGTCACCGCGCCAGTGCCACGCCGTTCGCCGCGGTCAGACCATGGTCTACGACGACGCGCGCGCGATCGACGCGTGCCCGAAGCTCGCGGCCCGCGAACACGAAGTGCAGTGCGCCGTCTGCATCCCGGTCAACGTCATGGGCAAGACGGTCGGCGTGATGCACGCCGTCACCGAGCACAGCAACAAGTTCACCGCGCAGTCCGTTCGCGAGCTCGAGTCGGTCGTGCGTCACCTCGGCGCGCACACCGGGATGATCCGCGCGCTCGAGACCTCGCAGCTCCAGGCGCAGACGGATCCGCTCACCGGTCTGCTGAACCGACGCTCCCTCGAGACGCGCTCCGCCGCGATCCTCACGGAAGGCGCCCCCGCCGCCGTGCTCGTCGCGGACCTCGATCACTTCAAGAAGCTCAACGACACCTACGGACACGACGCGGGCGACCGCGCGCTGCGCCTGTACTCGCAGGTGCTCCGCCAGACGCTTCGGCCGAGCGATCTCGTCGCGCGCTTCGGCGGCGAAGAGTTCGTGTGCGTGCTCCCGGGCGTCGACGTGCAGACCGCCGCTACGATCGCCGACCGCGTCCGTGAGGCGCTCGCCCAGGCCGTACAACAGAGCGGCGGGCCGAAGTTCACGTCTTCGTTCGGCCTCGCCGGGCACCCGGTCCACGGCGTGACGCTCGACGAGCTCGTGCAGGCCGCCGACACCGCGCTCTACGTCGCCAAGAAGAACGGGCGCGACCGGGTCGAGGTGGTGGGCGCGATCGAGAACCCGGCCGAGCCCCCGAAGCCGAAGCCGAAGGTGGTCGAATCCGCCGCGTGACTCCGGGTATGATGATCCGGTGATCACTCTGCTCGCCCTCGCGGCCGCCGTCTCGGCGCCCGCGACGCTCCAGGTCCCGACCGATCGCTACGTGGCCGCGTGCGGCGACGTCGAGCTGCGCGCGACGCGCAAGGCGATGGAGGTCGCGTGCCGCGTGAAGGACGGCGTCGTCGAGCTCGAGACCGACCACGGCGACATCGCCGGCCTGCGCGTGCGCGCGAAGCGGTGGCCCGTCGCGGTGCGCTTCGTACTCGAGTCGTGGCGGTTCGAGAACGTCGCGGTCAGCGTGGTCGCCTCCGACGGCGAGCGCTCACGCGTCGACGCGACCCGCGGGCGCTGCGCGCACCCGATCGTCTCGTGCCTCGGTCGCACCGACGAACAGATCGGCGAGCGCCGGATCTCCAAGGACATCGTGGTGCCCGAGACGCGCACGATCGTGACGGTCGAGATCGACGGTCGCGCGCTCGCCCCGGGCGAGTCCCTCGACGTCGGTTGGATCGACGCGTACCGCCGCTGATCGACTTCTGCGCGCGTCCGCCCTCGGGCATGATGCGCGGCATGACGCGCCTCCTCCTCGCCGCCGTGGCGTTGCTCCTCCTCGCGCTCCCGGCTGCGCCGGCGTTCGCCAAGTCGAAGGTCGACAAGAAGGCCTGCACGTTCAAAGGCAAGAAGCTCTACGGGAAGGTGAAGGTCGTGAAGGCGTTCCCGGATCTGAAGGTCCAGGTCGTGAAGGCGTTCCCGGATCTGAAGGTGAAGAAGGTGAATGCGTTCCCGGACAAGTGCGGGAAGTGGAAGATGGTCGACGCGTTCCCCGACCTGAAGATCCAGTTCGTCGACGCGTTCCCGGACGTCAAAGTGAAGTGGGTCGACGCGTTCCCCGGCGTGCCGTAGCGTCGTTAGCCTTCAGCATTCAGCCTCCAGCTCGCACCAAGACGCCTTGGAGCCGCGTCTTTAGCCGGCGCTTCGCTCGCAGCCTGTTCAGAGCATGGCGTTCAGCGCGCCGTCGGCGTCGTCGACCGTCGCTTCCAGTTGGCGGAAGAAGTCGGCTTGGCGCGCCTTCGCGGTGTCGATCGCGGCAGCGTCGGTGAGCAACGCGACGATCGCCTGTACGGCGTCTTCGGGGCGGGCCACGTCCACGTGCGTCTGCATCGCGCGGTACGGGTTGTCGTCGAGCACCGCCTCGATCAGTCGGTAGAGCCCGAGCGGCCACACGTGCCACGGGTACGGCGACGCCGCGTCGTAGAAGCGCTCCGTGGCCGCGTGCGATCCGCGCATCGCGTCGCCGGAGCAATGCACTGCGCAGACCGGGACGCCGAACGCTGCGGCGCGGATGTTCGTGGTCGCGATCGAGTTCGGCGACAACACGAGGTCCGCCGCGCCGAGGAGGCGGCGGAACTGGTCGGGCGGCATCTGCGGCACGTGCCGATAGCCGTCGCGCGCGCCGAACGACTGCGGTCCGAGGTGCAGCACGGTGTGCGGCGCGGCGGCGCGCACTTCGTCGAGCCAGTCGAGGAGGAGCGTCGGGAGGTGGAGGCTCACGTCCGTCGCTTCGCGGTGGCCGGCCATGAGGTGCTGCCACGGTGAGGTCGCGAGGAAGACGACGCGTTCGCCGAGCCCGAGCTCTTCGCGTACGGCGCGGCGCTCGGCTTCGGCCGGCGGCGCCTCGGAGCGCATCAATGCGTAGCGCCCACGCCCGGGGGACGAAGCGGCGGGCGCGAGGTACGGCGACGGCATGAGCCGGCGGATCGCCTCCGACGCCTGCACGCCGAAGCGCTGGCCGGGGCGCCCGAAGAGATCCACGTCGGGGTGGTTCGTGTCCCAGTCGTACAGATCGAGGCCCACCACGCGACACGACTCGGTGGCGCGCTCGAGGAACGGCGTGAGGAGGTTCGGCCCGCGCCGGAAGTACCGGGCGAACTCCGGCGACGTCAGGTACGCGAGCAGCATGTCCGCGACGAGCAGGACGTCCGGCTTCACTTCGTCGAAGACGGCCTGGACCTGCGCGATCGCCTCGCGCCCGCCCGCCGGCGCGTACCCGTGGACCGTCGCGCCGAACCACTTCGCCGAGTCCTGCGCGAGCGCGTTGACGAGCACGTGGACGTCGACCTCACGGCGCAACCGCCGGAGCCAGTCGAACGTGAGCGTGAGCTCGCCGGTGCTCGCCCCGGAGCACCCGAGCACGAGGATGCGGAGCGCGGCCACGGGGTAGCGCTACGGGATCTCGGAGCGGAGCGCCAGGGTGATCACCCGCCCCCAACCGCTTACAGCACCCCGGTAACGGACGTCTCGGGCCCGAACGCCGAACATGATCCTCGATGTCGTGGTACGTGCGTTCGCCGCAGGATCTCGCTCCCCTCGAAGCCTGGCTGAACGGCGGGCTCGGGCTCCCGCAGCAGCCGGTCGCGCCCGGTCTGCCCGTCCCGGGTGCGGTCGACGCCGACCAGTTCTCGACGCTCGGCGGGCTCTCGCCCGAGTTGCAGGCGTTCGCGACGAGCCACGCCCGGATGGAGCTCGACCCCAGCCTGATGTGGTCGCAGATCTTCGATCTCCCCTCGACCGGCCGCGATCTCGGACCGCTCAGTGGCGTGCAGGGCGCCGACGACCTCTCGCGCGAAGAGCTCGAGGCTGCGATCGAGCAGATCTTCGGTGAGCTGCACGCGGAAGGGCTCCCGCTCGAGGGCCGCCCGAACTCGAACGTGCAGCACGCGCTCGCGACCGGCGACTTCTCCGGGCTGTCGGCCGAGGACCTCGTCAGCCTCTTCGATCTCCTCGACCAGTACCGACAGAACCAGAACAACGCGGCCCGCATCGCCGCGCAGCCGCACGCCGCCGTCGCGCCGCGCGGCTCGTGGGGACCGGGCGGCACCAACAGCTACGGGGGCGGCGGGACGCACTCGGGCGTGAACGGATCGGCGCCCGCGCCGAGTGGACCGGTCCCGGTCGGGCCGCCCCCGCCGGGCTCGACCACCGGCGAGGCGCTCGCGCACACCGCCGAGCAGGTCGCGAACCGCATGGGCACGACCGGCTGGTGCTACCGCGGCGCGGCGGAGTCGATCTCGCAGTCGATGGGCGTGCAGCTCACCGGAGGGTCGGCGTACATGGCCGCGGATCAGATCGCGGCGAGCGGTCGCTTCCAGGAGGTGGAGGTCTCGCCGGAGAACCTCACGCAGCTCCCGCCGGGCGCCGTCGTCGTGTGGGCCCAGACCGACGCGAGCCCCCACGGTCACATCTCGATCGCGCTCGGCGACGGCCGCGAGGCGAGCGACCACGTGCAGAACCAGCTCACTTCGCTGCGCGGCTCCACGAACTACCGCGTGTTCGTCCCGACCGACGGCTGAGCGGGTCTCTCCTCGAAGGGGATCTACGGCTTTCACACGGGTGCGTCGATTCGCCGAAGTCCGGAGCGCGCGCGAAGCGATAGGCTCCACGGGTTCGATCGGATTCGGATGGCGAGCGCTCGACCGTGCATTGGAACAAGCTGCTATTGCTCACCCACGCCGCGGTCGCGATCCCGCTCATCGGGAGCAGCGTCCACAACGGTCTCCTCTCGATCCGAAATCTCTTGGGCCGACCGACGCCCGTCCGCCTCCGTCGCCTCTACCCGCAGGTGACGCTCGCGCTCTATCTCGCCGCGTTGCTCCTCGGTTCGATCATCTACCCGGCGTTCCGCGTCGAGGTACGCGCAGCGCACCTCGACGTCGTCCACCCGTGGGCGACGGGGCTCTTCGAGATCAAGGAGCACTGGGTCGCGCTCGGGATCCCGCTCGTGATCGCGCAAGTGTTGTTGCCGTCCGACAAGGGCCGCGCGCCGGTGACGCGCTTTCGTGATCTGCTCGGTGTGGCGACGATGATCATCGTGGTCTGGGCCGGAGTCGTGGGCCTGGGCCTCGTCGTGATGGAGCCGTTGTGAGCGCCCCCGACCGCACGAACGCGTCTGCGATCTGCCTCTCGCTCGGCGCGCTCCTCGGCTACGCCGCGGCGTACTTCTTCGGACTGCCGAAGCCGATCTACCTCCCCGTCGAAGGCGCGTGGACGTTCGCGCCGGGGCCCGAATCGATCACCATGGGGTGGTACGGCCTGATGCTCTGGGGCCTCGCCGGGGCGGTGGTGGCGCTCCCTTGGGCTCGGCTGTCGCGCGTCCAGGCGGTGTGCCGAAGGCCGTGGGTGATGGGGGTGGTGTTGGCGCTGTTGGTGGCGTCGATGCTCGGGATCGCCGGCACGGAGTTCGTGCACTGGATCCTCACCCACGAACCGTGACAAACAACGGGACGTGACCGTCCTCTACGTGCTCGAGCAGGACCGCCGCATCGAGGTCTTCGACGATCCCGTCGGCGACGCGTTGATCCTCGGGCGACGCCTCACCGCGTGGCAGGCGCACGCCGCCGCGAACGCGGGGCTCGAGCTGGTGCGCGTGCGGTCGCTCGACGACGTCGCGCCGCCGTACTTCGTGATGGACGAAGACGTCCACGTCACGACGCGCTTCCTCACCGACTTCGCGCAGCGCGCGATCGCGGGCGGACGCAATGTGAAGGCGGGCATCGCTTCGAACGGCGCGATCGACGCGGTCGCGAACGCGCACCCGCGCGCCGAGCGCGTCGAGGGCGGCGTTTGCTACGCGCTCCAGTACGTCGCGGACGCGAGCGGCGCGCCGTCGCCGCTGCTCCTCGAGATGGACGACCTCAGCTACTCGACCACGCGGCTCCCCGCCGCGATCCAGAAGAACAACCCGGTCGTCTTCTGCGAGAGCACGCGCGCGATCCTCCAGATCGGATCGCCGCTGCACGTGTACCAGGCGAACATGCACCAGAACCTCGAGCGCGCGTCCGCGCTGCTCGACGGGAGCAACGACATCGGGAAGAACTGCGACATCCACCCGACCGCCTACCTCGAGGGCTGTACGGTGGGCGACGGCGCGTCGATCGGAGCGCATGCTGTCTTGCGCTGGTCGGACATCGGCGAGGGCGCGAACGTCTACGACAGCGTGAACATGATGCGCGGGATCATCGGCGAAGGGACGACGGTTCACTTGCAGCACCGCGTCGTCCACGCGGTGACCTATCCCGAGTGCTTCCTGATCTCGGGCGCGCTCCAGTTTTCGATCATGGGCCGCGCGTCCGCGATCTTCGCCGCCTGGATCACCGACGCGCGCATGGACGAAGCCGGCGTGCGCACCGTGGTCGACGGGAAGGTCGTCGACAGCGGGATGCGGTTCCTCGGCGCGATCGTCGGACACGGTGCGAAGGTCACCGCCGGGGTGGTGACGGCGCCGGGGCGCATCGTCCCCAGTGGGGCGACCGTCCACCCGGACACGAAGGACGTGTACACGGGGTGGCCGCCGGGCGCGGATCCCAACGCGCCGTTTTTCTTGGGTTGAGACGAAATCGACCTCCGCCGGAGAAATTGCTCTATTTCGAGACGCCGCAACCGAATTCCCTCATATGGCTGCGGATCTCACGGTCGTCGGAGGAAATGTCGCGTGCCTCGTGGCTGCGCAGGAGGCCGCCACCGCGGGGGCTCGGGTGAAGCTGATGCTCCCCTGGCGGGGCCTGCACCCGGTCACGGTGACGGGCCGGCGCGTCGACACTGGGCCGCGCTTCATCGCGGTCCGCGACGCGAACGAAGATCCCGTCGAGCGCGTGCGCGCGCGCTCGGGCGCCGCGACAGCGGACGTGAAGCGCTACGTCGAGCGGACGTTGGGCGTCGCGCTCGACGAGGTGGACGGCCCGAAGATGATGTTCCGCGATCACCGCGCCGACGATCTCTTCGCGACCAACGATCCCTCGTGCCTCACCGCGCTCCTCGATTCGCGCGAGCTCGTATGCGTGCAAGACGAGTTGACGCACCGCACCTGGCGCCCGACGGGGACGCTCGAAGAGGCCTCGCTCTACAACCACGGCGAGACCTTCACCCGCCTCTTCGTCGCGCCGCGCGCCGAGAAGATGTACCCGAACACCTGGCGCCTCGTGGACGTCCGAGATCGTCGTCGCCTCCAGGTCCCGCTGATCGATCCGGTCGTGATGCGCGCGGCGCTGCACGGCTGCGTCCCGACGCTCCCCACCACCACGCGCTACTACTACCCCGCGTGCGGGAGCTTCTCGGGGGTGGCCGAGCGCCTCTACGAGCTCGTGCTCTCGAACCCTGCGATCGAGGTCCACGAGTACGGAGCGCTCCGCGGCCTCGACTCCACGCGAACACGCATCGAGAGCGACCGTGGCCCGCAGCGCATCGACGGGCCGCTCGTCCTCGGCGTGTCACCCGACGAGATCGCGCCGCTCGCGCGCATCGGTGACGTCTGCGATCTGATGCGCTTCGACGTCGCGTGGTTCGAGGTCGATCGCGAAGACGTCGAGCCCGCTGCGTACGTCAATCTCATGGACGGGGAACACGACGCGTTCCGCGCGAGCTTCGGCGGCATTGCCGACGATCCCTCGCGCGTGATGGTCGGCCTCGAGCTCGCCGCGAGCGGGGACGCCGAGGGCGCCCTCACGGCGTCGCGGCTCCTCCGCGCGGGTGCGAACGCGCGACGCATCGGTCGCTTGTCGAGCGTGGCGCGTATCGCGCCTTCCGCGCGCAACCGTCGGCTCGTCGAGTGGGCGCAGCGTCGCCTCGCGGATCTCGATCCGATCTACGTGGGCCTGCTCGGGGACATCGGATCGAGCTCGGTCGGCGAGCACCTGCGGCACGGCCTGCGCGCGGCGCACACCGTCGAGGACCGGCTCATGTCCCGAACACCAGACCTCGATCTGCCAGCAGTCGCATCGTCGACGCCAATCCCTCTGGGGTCCCCACGTCTCGAAACACACCGTCCGGAAACTCCACTGCACTGACGGTGAAGCCGGCGCGGCGCGCGTCTTCCATCGCGTCGCTCATGATGCCGGGGCGGTCGCCGCGATTTGCGTCCCACTCGGCGCAGAACTCGGTGAAGCGCGCGGACCACGACAACACGCCCCACGTGTTGCGCACCGGCGCGACCTTCGGCTTGTCGTGGATGCGCACCACTTCGCCGTCCACGATCTCCACCGGCGCGAGGCGCTCGGGTTCGTCAGTCGGGAACACGCCGAGCGCGAGGTCCGCGCCGCGCTCCACGCGGTGCGCGTGCAGGCGGGCGAGGGCGTCGGTCGGGAACACGACGGTGTCGGGGAGCGCGAAGAGGACGTCGGCGTCGCCGAGCCAGCGCGCCGCGCAGCGCACGACGTTCGTCAGCCCGAGTGGGTCGCGTTGAACGACGTAGCCGATCGGCACGCCGAAGTCCTCGCCGTCGCCGAGCACGCGCACGAGCTCGCCCTTCTCGTCGGAGATGACGACGACGCAGCGCTCGGCGTCCGCGGCGCGGAGGGCGTCGAGCGAGAAGCGGCAGACGGGCGCGGGGAGCGCGCGATCCGGATCTTCCGCTTCCTTGAGGAGCAGCGGGAAGAGCTCCTTCGGCGAGCGGTAGGGGCGCAGGCGCATCGCCTGTCCGGCGGCGGGGAGCAGGCCCACGACGGTCATCGGTCGCCGCCCTTCCGCCAGTACACACACTGGCCGTCCACGACGTGGATCGGATCGTCGATGCCGCGCGCGCCGCGGAACTCGTCGATGGCTTGGCGGCAGTAGGTCCAGTCGTCTTCACCGTAGTCGTCGACGATCAGGAAGCCGCCGTCGCTGAGTTTGTCGTAGAGCGCGACGAGCGGATCGCGCGTGGACTCGTAGTAGTCGCCGTCGAGGCGGAGCACCGCGATGCGTTCGATCGGGGCGTCGGGGAGCGTGTCCTTGAACCAGCCCTTCAGGAACACGACGCGTTCGTCGAGGAGATCGTACGTGGCGAAGTTCGCCTTCACGTCTTCGAGCGACACGGCGAGGTTGTTGAGCGGACCGGAGAGGAGCGGCCCGTCGTGCGCGGCGGCCTCCTTCGGGTACAGCGTCGGGTCGGGGCGCGGCAGCCCCTCGAACGAGTCGGCGGCCCACACGCGACGGTGTTCGTCGCCGAGCACGTCGAGCATCGCGCGCATGTAGATCGTGACGCCACCGCGCCACACGCCGGTCTCCACGAGGTCGCCCTCGATCCCATCCGCGAGCGCGGCGCGGACGCAGTGATCCACGTTGTCGATCCGCGCGAGCGGCACACAGGTGTGCGGGTACGCATTCGCGAAGTAGTGGTGGATGAACTGCTCGAGGTACTTCTCGACCGGCTGCCCCGCCCGCGCGGGCTCCGCGGCGTAGACGGTGCCGGTGAGCGTTCGCTTCAAGAGATCGAGATACCGTCGCCCCGCGTCCACGTAGGACGATCCTACCAGTGCGCGGGGCGCGCTCGCGGTGCCAGTCAGGATGTAAGCCGAGTTCTGTGAGCTCCGACTTGCGCCGGAGCCCCGCGACCATTCGTCTACGCGCGCCGTTGCCGACGCGCTCTAGCAGCCATACCCGGACCCCAGACGGGCCGCCTGGTACGCGACCGAGGTCGCGCGTGGGTCCCTATTCGGCCTTGCTTCAGGTGGGGTTTACCGTGCCGCCCGTGTCACCACGGGCGCGGTGCGCTCTTACCGCACCGGTTCGCCCTGACCTCGTCCCCGCCTCCGAAGAGGCGGCTGAGAGGCGGTCTGTTTTCTGTGGCACTGTCCTGCAAGTCACCTCGACTGGCCGTTAGCCAGCACCCTTGCCCTACGAAGCTCGGACTTTCCTCCCGCGACGCCCGCCGAAGCGAACGCCGCCAGCGGCCGCGCACCTGACTGGCACCACGAACGCGCGCGGACGATCTACGTCGTTGTACTCGGCACGTCCACCGGGTTTTGCGTACTCTTGTCCGCCATGAAGAAGGCTTGGGCGATCGCGCTCCTCTTGGCGCTCCCGTCCGCGGCGTACGCGGAACAGATCGTCGTCCCGCAGGTCGCGACGAGCGGCGTCGACGAGGACATCGCGACGCTCGTGACGGAGTTGATCCTCGAGGCGCTCCTCAACCGCCACGGCGTGAAGGCGCTCGGCCCGTCCGACGTCAAGGACATGCTCGACGTCGAACAACAGAAGATGCTGATGGGCTGCGATCAGAACAGCTGCATGGCGGAGCTCGCCGGCGCGATGGGCGCCAAGCGCGTCATCGCCGGCCGCGTCGGTCGCCTCGGTTCGCTGTACGTCGTCACGCTGAAGCTGGTCGACACCACGTCCGCGCAGATCATCGCGCGCGCCTCGCGGCGCTTCGACAAGGTCGAACACGTCCCCGAGGCGGTTGGCCCGCTCGTCGACGATCTCCTCCAGTCCAAGCCGCGCTCCGCCCCGATGGCGCCGATCCTCGACACGACCGAACCGCGCAA
>JAUHYN010000122.1 GCA_030426505.1 bacterium
GCCGATCGCCGGCAGCCGGGCCAGGTCCGCGACCCGGAAGCGGGCGTCGTGAAAGAGGTGGTCGAGCGGCCAGCGCATGAACCGGTAGCGTGCGTCGAAGCTGTTGAAGAAGCCGCGGCCGACGCGCGGGTCGAGCAGCCCGCTCAGCCGCTGGAAGCGCCGCGTCGATCGCGACCAGGCGACGTCGTTGAGGTCGCCGGCGACCACCGCCGGCAGGTCGTCCTCTTTGGTATCCTCAGCCGTCAGGATCAGTTCGCCGTCGCGGCCGAGCGTATCGGCATGGGGCACCGGCGGCTCGGGGTGGATGACGTAGAGCGCGAAGCGCTGCCCGTCCGGCGACCACGCGACCGCCGAGGCGACGTTCCCGTTGACCGGCCCGTCCTCGCTGATCCGCACCGGCGTCCCCGGGTTCTGCGGATCACTCACGTCGACGATCCACGCCGCGTAGCGATTCGCCGAGACGCCCGCGACGTACGCGAGGTGCGTCCCCGTCGGCGACCAGTCGAGCAGCGCCGAGCCGAACGCATTGAGCAACGGAGCGGACGCCGCCGTGCGAACCGGGGCCGCACCCGAGAGATCCACCACGAAGACGCGGTCCTCGCCGTCCTCGTTCGCGACGTACGCTGCGCGATCGCCGCTCGGCGAGAACACGACGGGCGCGGTCTGACTCAGCCCGGTGTCGTCGGGCTGCGGCTGGTTCACCGGCAGCGCGGTCGTGATGGTGTCCGTACAGAGATCGATCGGGAACAGGCGACGATCGCTCGGACCGTACACGGAGAAGAGCCCGAAGCGCGGCCCGTTCGAAGCCGTGACCTCGATGGTCATCGCCGCCGTCGTCGTCTCGCCCACGCCGTCCTCGAGCTGCACGACGATCGGGAACGACCCCGTCACCTGCGGGACCCCGACGAACAGCCCTTCGGTCGCGTCGTACACGATCCCGTCCGGCAAGTTGCCTTGCAACAGCGTCCACGCGAAGTCCGTCCGCGAGCCGCCCTCACCCGCCAACTCGAAGATGTAGTCGCGGCACGTCGCCGCCGCCGGGGCGATCGTGGTGACGATCGCGAGCGCCTCCGTGCTCGGCGTGACCTCCAACGTGAAGCGACGACTCGCGCGGCGCCCGTTGCGGTCGAGGACCGTCACCTCGATCTCTTGGCGCTCCAACCGCGTCGGCACGCCGCGCACGAACGTGTTCGGCGTCCCCAACGAATCGACCTCGAGCCCCGTGGGCGGCGTCCCCGCGGTCATCCAGGTGTACGGCGCCGCGCCCCCCGTCGCCTCGATCGCGAGCTCTACGGGGAGCCCAACCTCCACCGTCGGCAACGACAACGTCGTGATCACCAGCGGCGGGTCCGCGGAGATGAACAGCATGAAGCGCTGCGTGTCCGTCTGTCCGCGCTCGTCTTCGACCGCGAGCGTGAAGACGCCCGTCCTGAAGTCGGTCGGCGTCCCGAAGATCCGAGGCCGCGCGCCCGACACGTCGAGCTGCATCCCCGCTGGGAGCGCGCCGTTCGTGATCGACCACGTGTGCGCACCGACGCCCGGCACGAAGTCGATCGTGGTGCCGTACGGGCGATCGAACTGCGCGTCCGTCAGCGTCGAAGTAAGGATCTCGAGCGGCCCCGTCGTCACGTCGAGCGTAAACGTCTCCGTCGCGCTCGCGCCGTCGGCGTCCTCCACGCGCACCGTCACCTCGGAGCGCCCCGGCGACGTCGGCGCGCCGACCACCGCGCTGGTCGCCGTCGTGACATCGTCCACTTCGATCCCCTCCGGGCCGGCTTCGAGCGTCCACGTGTACGGCGCTCGCCCGCCGCGCGCGGAGATCGGCGCGGCGTACGGCATGTCCACGAAGCCGATCGGGAGCTCGGCTGCGTCGATGGTCAACGCGGTCGACGCGACGACGAGCTCGAAGGTCCGCGTCACTTCGGCGGCGCCGTCCGAGACCGTCACGTCGAACGCAAAGGTGCCGAGTCGATCCGGCGTCCCGCGGATCACGAGCGTCTCGCCGGCCATCGCGCCGAAGGCCAGCGGCAGCCCCTCCACCTCCCACGCGTAGGAGCCGTCCCCGCCCGCGGCTTCGATCGTCGCCGTGTACGGCGCGTCGATCGTCGCGACCGGCAGTGACTCCGTCGCGATCGCGAGCGCGCGCGGCCGAACGATCACGACGAACGTGCGCCTCACTTCCGCGTCGCCCGCGCGGACGCGCACCGTCCCGGGGAACGTCCCGGCGGCCTCCGGGATCCCGTTGACCTCGGCCATCGCGCCCGACGCCGCGAAGCGGAGCCCCGCTGGGAGCCCCTCCACTTCCCACTCCGGCGCGGCCGCGCCACTCGCGACGAACGTCCCGACGTAGTCTTCGCCGACGCGCCCCTCGGGCAGGTCCGCCGTCGTGATCTCGAGGACCGGCGCGTCACTGCCCCCCGAACACGCGGTGAGCAGGCATCCGAGCGCGAGCAGGCGTCGCATCGACTTCACCGTGCCACGACGCGCCGCCGCGTGGCGAGCCGATCCGGACGCGAGGTCAGTCCCCCACGCGCGCCGCGTAGACCTCGCCGCGGTGCCCGACCACGACCAGCTCGCCATTCGAGACCTCCGCGGCCTCAATGAAGTCGTCCACCAGCTCCACCGGCCGCCCTTCGATCGCGAGCATCGATACACAGCGATCGGTCTCGCGCACGACCGGGAACCCCGTACAGCCCTTCGCGACCGTGTACAGGTAGCCACCCGACTGGGCCATCGCCTCCATCGGTCCCGTCAGCTCGGGCTCGGCGACCGCGCCGCTCGGCGAACACGGACCGAACGCAGGCGGCATCAAGAGCGGCTGCTTCACCCACTCACCGTCCTCGAACGTCATGAGGAGCCCCGCGGCGCCGAGCGCCCACGACCGCGCCGGAGCGCCGTCCGTCGACGACGTCAGCCCGACGAAGTGCAAGCTCTCTTGCGAAGGCGGCGTGACGCCCTGCGTGCTCCACGCGCCGCGCGCGACGGCGAGCCGGTGCAGGCGGTTGCGTGTCCCCGCGATCCACGGGAACTCCGGGTCCTGCGTCGCGACGACCGTGCGCGCCTCATCGCGCGTGCCGTTCGGCGGCGGGATCGGGTACGCGCGGATCGCGCCGTCGGGCGACACGACCACGAACGTCCCCTCGTCACCGACGACCGCGTAAGAGCCGTCTTCCGCGAAGGCGACATCGCGCACGCGGGTCTCGACGACGGTCGCGGTGACCACGTCGCCGATCGTCCCGTCCTGGTAGGTGAGCTCGAAGACGTAGCCGCGGAAGAGCTCGCCGCCGAGGTCGGTCTCGACCGTGAGCACGACGCGGCGCGACGCCTGTCCCGCGGTGGTGGGATCGACCGCGACCGAACCGTTGCCCAACCCGTTCGGCTCGGGCGCGAGCGTTTCGTACGGGAGCCACGGCCCCGGCGTGCCCGGCGTGAGGGGCGGCGCCGACACCACGCCGCCGCGCCGCAGGACGTACAACGCACTGCCCGTCCCGACCAGCAGCACGTCGGGCTCGACGTGCGCGACCGCGCGGAGCGTGCCGAAGGGCTCGGGCTCCACCACGCCGACCGAGGCTGCGGCGCCGAACGGGCGCAGCGGCTCGGCGTCGACGTTGCGACAGAACTCGGGATCGATCGGCGTCGTGAGCGTGAGGCCGGTGCGCACGCCGGACGCGAGGCGCTCGCCCGCGTCGAGGGGCGCGAGCGCGTCACCTTCGGCGCGCAGCTCGACGCGCGCGAGCGTCGCGGTCGGCGGGAGCGCGGAGTCCGAGACCGTGCGACCGCCGGGCGCGAGGCGACGCGTGCGTTCGGCCGGGGGCGGTGCGATGCGGATCTCGAGATCGTCGAAGCGCTCGGGCTCGTAGCCGGTGACGAGGGTGTCGAGCCCGAAGCGAACGAGGACCACGCTCGCTTCGTCGCGCTCGAGTGTGATGGAAGGCGCCTCGCCCCCCGACGCGCCGTCGGCGTCGAGCCTGAGCGGCGTGGTCGTGCGGGCGATCGCGTTCGCCTCGTCGAAGACCACGAAGAAGACGACCTCGTCACCGGCGCCCTGCGTGAGGTCGATCTCGGTCACGTGGTGCGAGGAACACCCGGCCAGGAGCAGGACCCCCAGAGCTGCGCCGAACGCGCGCATGCCCTCATCCTCCGCTGAATCGCGCTTTCGGGGTAGTGCTCGCCTCCACCCGAGCACCGACGTATCCTCGCGCGGTCACGTGAACGAACAGGCAGAGGTGCGACGGCCCCCGCCGACGCGGGAAGCGACGACGGCGCGGGTCCTGCTGATCGGGATACCGACGCTGCTCCTGTTCGTGACGATCGTGGTCCGCCTGTTCGTCACGTCGAACTACGTGAGCCGCGAGCTGGCCGTGTACCTCGCGGGCCAACTCGCGAATCGAGCCCGCGCCTCCGTTCAACTCTCCGGCGTCTCCTTCTCTTGGACCTTCGCCCCCTGCCTTCACGACCTGGAGATGAATCGTTTCAGTGGACCGTACCGCCTGCGCGTCTCCACGAAGCGCGCTTGCGTGGAGCGCTGGGCGTCGGCGCTCGGCTCGGGCTTCCACGCGGTGACCGTGCGGCTCGACGAACCGAAGATCGAGCTGGTCGGTCAGGCGGACACGCGGTCGGCGCCGACCTTCGTCGACGTGAAGCCGGCGAACGGGGAGGACGCGGCGAGCAAGAGTGCGCTACGCGAGATCCAGATCTTCTTCGACGACCTCGCGCTCGACTGGGACGCCCTCCCCCTCCCGGAGCGCTTCCAGAAGGGATCGTTCGGTCCGATCGACGGGAACATCACCGTACAGGTCCGCGCGGGGCAGTCGGCGGCGTCGCTCGTGATCCGCGAGCCCACGACCGGCTCGCGCGTCGACGGGCGCATCACGCCGACCGACGAAGGCTGGGACCTCTCCGCCGGCGTCGAGGGCGACCTCGTCCCGATCTTCGGCCGCTTCCTCGAAGACAGTCAGCTCGACATCCGGCAGCTCCCGTCCAAGGGCACGGTCGGGATGCGCTACGTGTCGAAGCGAAAGCTCCTCACGGTCGACCTCGACATGGCGCAGCAGGACATCGACCTCGCCAACCGCATGGTGTCGAAGGGCCGCCTCGTGGGGTTCTCGGCGCGCGAGAAGGCGCGCATCACGGTCAACGTGGCCAAGCGCCGCCTCGCGATGGAGGGCGGCATCGTCGAGATCAACCAGATCCCCGTCGTGCTGTCGCTCCGCCTCGCCGCGCAGGAAGACTCGCCCGCGTTCTTCGTGAAGGCCGAGCTGAAGTCGACGCCGCTGTTGAAGGTGCTGCGCTCCGTCCCCGGCGCGGAGGATCCGGAGTTCGCGCGCGACCTCTCCTCCAACGTCCTCTTCGCGATGGGCGCGTCCGTGCAAGGCGAGTTGCGCGACCCTTCCACGTGGGAGCCGAAGCTCGAGTACTCGATGCAGGGCCTCGACCAGGAGAACGCCGTCACCGGCCTCGAGTTCCTGGAGGGCCCCTTCGAGTACTTCCCGCTCACGAAGGAGGGCCGCGCCGAGACCGCGGTCGTCACCGGCCCGGGCACGCCGGGTTGGATCCCGTACGACCGGATCCCGTACGTCCAGCGCCGCGCGATCATCGTCTCGGAGGACAGCACGTTCCCGTTCCACCGCGGGCTCGAGATCGAGGAGGTCCGGCTCGCGATCCAGGAGGCCATGGAGACCGGCGAGAAGGCGCGCGGCGGATCCACGCTGTCGCAGCAGCTCGTGAAGAACCTCTTCCTCACGCGCGACCGAACGGCGCTGCGGAAGGTTCAGGAGCTCCTCATCACGTTCCTGCTCGAGTCGGCCCTCACGAAGGAGCAGATCTTCGAGGCGTACGCGAACCTGATCGAGTGGGGCCCGAACGTGTACGGGCTCACCGACGCCTCCGAGCACTACTTCGGTCGACCGCCGCGGCGCCTGCAGGCGCACGAGATGGCCTACCTCGCGACGATCATCCCGGGCCCGCTCCTCTACCACGTGCATTACGAGGAGGGTCACGTCTCGAACCAACACATGGGGCGCGTGCGCGCGCTCCTCAATCGTCTCAACCGGCTCGGACAGCTGCCGGACGACGCTCTCGCGAAGTCGCTGGAGAGCCGCGTGCGATTCAACAAGCGCGGGCGCAAGAAGAACGGGATGAAGAGCAACTAGGATGAAGCGATGAGAGTTCTCTACGGCGTCGTCGGCGAGGGCATGGGGCACGCGATGCGCTCCGGCGTCCTCCTCGAACACCTCACCTCGGCGGGGCACGAGATGCAGATCGTCGGCTCGGGGCGCGCGGTGAAGTACCTCGAGGAGCGTCACCCCTCGATCGTCACGCGCATCACCGGGCTCACGATGGTCTACGAGGACAACGTCGTGAAGAAGCGCAAGACGGCGATCGAGAACCTCAAGGCGCTCAAGGGCGTGCCGGAGAACTTGCGCGCGTACACGCGGATGACGCGCGACTTCTCACCGGACGTCGTCGTGTCGGACTTCGAGTCGTGGACGTACTGGTTCGCGCGCGGTCAGGGCGTACCGGTGGTGTCGGTCGACAACATGCAGATCATCCCGCGGTGTCACCACGACGAAGCGGTGCTCGCGGGCGCGATGAAGGACTTCCTCCTCACGAAGAGCATCGTGCGGGCAAAGCTGCCGCGCTGTAATCAGTACCTCATCACGACGTTCTTCTACCCGCGCGTGAAGCGCGAGCGGACTTCGCTGCACCCGCCGATCCTCCGCAAGATCATCCTCGACGCGAAGTCGCGCGTGACGGACGGCGAACACGTGCTCGTCTACCAGTCGGGCACGAGCCACGACACGCTCGTGGACGAGCTGAAGCGCATCGACGTCCCGTTCCGGATCTACGGGCTGAAGCGCGACATCGACGGGGACGTCGTGGACGGCAACCTCACGCACCGGCCGTTCTCCGAGACGACCTTCATCGACGACCTCGCGAGCGCGCGCGCCGTGCTCGCCGGCGGCGGCTTCACGCTGATGGGCGAAGCGGTCTACCTCGGCAAGCCGATGTTGTCGGTCCCGCTCGTCGGGCAGTTCGAGCAGGTGTTGAACGCCGCGTACCTCGATCAGCTCGGCTACGGGATGCGCGCGGACCACCTCGACAAGGAGACCGTGTCGAGGTTCCTCGAGCGGACCGACGACTTCCGCGAGAACCTCGCGAAGTTCGAACACGACGACAACGCGGGTGTCCTCGCGGCACTGGACTCGGCCATGGTCGACGCCGTCGAGGAAGGGGCGCGTGCGTAGGTCGATCCTCATCCCGTTGCTCCTCGTGAGCGCGTGCGGCAGCGACGACCCGTGCCTCACTTCGAGCGCGTGTCCCGCGGACATGCGCTGCGCGATCACGCCCGGGCAGACGGGGATCTGCGTCGCGTGCGACGCGGAGGAGACGCCCTACGACGGCGAGGACAACGACTGCCTCGACACCACGCCGGACTCCGACCTCGACGGCGACGGCGACAACTGGTTCGGCGCGCCGTTCAGCCCGGGCGGCGACTGCGACGACGGCGACCCGACGGTCTCGTCCCGCCTCGCGGAGGTCTGCGGCGACGACAAGGACAACGACTGCGACGGCGTGCGCGACGAGCCGGATTGCGCTCCGCAGGCCGCCCCGACCGTCCGCATCTCTTCGCCCACCGACGGAGCGATCGTCCGCGACACGATCGAGGTGGTGGTCACGGCGTCCGACGATATCGGCCTCGACACGGTCGTCCTCACCGGACCGCGCGGCGTGCAACTCGGCATGCGGCGCGAGGGCCCGTTCCGCTTCTCCGTCGACACGACCGCGCTCGACGACGGCCGCGGCACGTTCGAAGCGAGCGCGACGGACGTCGCGGGGATTCGCTCCGTGCATCGCGTCGCGCTCGAGATCGACAACACCACCGGGCCGACGATCGAAGTGCGCCGCGGCCCCGTCGACGGCACGCGCTACGGCGGTGATCTGGTGTTCGACCTCGCGGCGTCGGATCCGTCGGGCGTCGAGTCTTTGTCGATCGTGATCGACGGCCTCCGCGTCGCGACCGCGAGCACTTCCACGCTCGCGGCGCGCTGGGACAGCCGCGGGCTCCTCGACGGGATGCACGACCTGGAGATCGTCGCCGTCGATCGCTTCGGCGCGATGCGCACCGAGAGCTGGGCGTTCCGCGCCGACAACACACCGCCGGTCGTCACGTTCACGGCGCCCGTCGACGGGGCGACCGTCGCGGCCACCTTCCCGTTCGAAGCGAGCGCGACGGATCCGTCGGGCGTGCTGTCGATGTCACTCGACACTTTCACCGCGCCGGGGACCCCGCTGACGGGCACGCTCACGCTCACGCCGGGGCTGCACACGTTGACTGCGTCGGCGGCGGACGTGGTGACGGTGGACGGGGCGCTGCGCGGGAACATCGGCGCGCGTCGCGTGACGGTCTACGTCGCGCCCTGACCGGTCACCCGCAGAACGTCGCTTCGTATCACTCGCAGCCCATCTGATCGCACCTGAAGGTCTCGTTGTCGCCGAAGTCCGTGTACAAACGCAGGCCGTTGGCGAACCCGGCGAGGTGGATGTCGTCGCCCTCGTTGTCGTCTCCCCCGGCCGCGGTGCCCCAGTCGCAGTCCGTGGACTCGAACGTCCACGTGCCGCCAGCCCCTGCGTAGAACCGTGCGCCGGTACCGGAGTCGCTCCCCGCGTAGTTGTCGACCATGCCGGCGTAGGCGGCTTCGGTCGTCCCGAGACACGTCCCCCGCACGTTCATCCCGGGGTACGCGTTGATGTAGAAGCCCGCGCCGGAGTGCGCCGCTGAGTTCTGACTGACGAGCGTATCGGACATGTTGCAAACGGCGTTTCCGTCCCGCCCCCAGCACAAGATGCCCCCACCCCGTGTCCCCGCCGCGTTTCGCGTGATCAACGCGTCGACGAGCCGCAAGGTGTGCGATGTCACCGTGATGCCTCCGCCGTAGATGTCCGCGGTGTTGTCGCGGACGATGGTGTTGTCGAGCCCGATCGTGCAGCCGTTCCCGAACACCCCGCCGCCCGACTCGGCGTGGTTGTTCTCGACGATGGTGTCCTTCACCCGCACCCACGCAGAGGCGTCACAGTAGAGGCCGCCGCCGACCAGCCCGATCTCTTCGGACGCCGCGGAGGCGGACATGTTCGTCGCTTCGCCGTTTCGGATCGTCACGCCCTCGATCTCCAGCAAGACGTCGTCGGTCGCAACGCTCAGGACGGTTCGCTGTCCGCCTCCGTCGAGGATGGTCGCCTCGGCGCCCGCGATCCCCACGATCTCGAGGGTGTGCAGAGCTTCGAGACCGAGATAGTAGGTGCCGCTGCAGATGTTCACGCGCCCCGGGGCCGCAGTCTGGAGGACAGCCGGCGTCTCCGCGGTGCCTGTCGTCAGGACCTCGGTCACGTCGGCGTGTGTACCCGACGGATCGAAGAACGTCGCCAGGCCGTCCTCGCTCGTCGTCGAATCGCAGTCGTTGTCGACGCCGTCGCAGATCTCGGTCGCGTCGGGATTCACGTCGGCGTCGGCGTCGTCGCAGTCGCCGGCCGAGGCGACGTACATCGGAGGCGCTTCGCACGCCGCGACGGACACGTCGAGCGCGCCGTAGCCGTCCTGGTCGGTGTCGGCGTAGAAGGTCGTCTGGACGCCTTCGTCGATCTCGGCGTCGCAGTCGTCGTCGATGCCGTTGCAGGTTTCGGCGGCGCCGGGGTAACGCGCCGGGTCGCTGTCGTCGCAGTCGACGTCGACGCCGTAGCCGTCCGCGTCGTCATCGACGACCGTCGGGCCGGCGTCGACGACCGTCGGACCGGCGTCGACAGGCTGGCCTCCGTCTCGCTCCGCCGCGGTGCCCGCGTCCCGGACCACGTCCAAGGTCATTTCGACGCGGTCCTCGGGACCACACGCGATGAGCGTCGCGACGAGGGCAATCGAGCCGAGTCCGGGGAGCGAGCGGATGAGTGCGTTTTTCATGCCCTCCATTCGCTTCGGCGACGGAAGACCTTGCAGAAAAAGATCGCTGCCCGTCAGTCCCGGATCGTCGCTTCGTATTCCGGGAGGAACTGCGCCCACCGGGACTTGCGCGCCTCATCTTCGGGGAGGTCGAACGCCTTGGGCTCGATCGCGAGGAGCGCCGCTTCGTCGACTTCGTCGATGAGCTCGGGCGGGAGGTGGGGCCCAACCAGCCGGCGAGGGTCTCGTCGTTCTCGTCATCCCCCTCGCAATGGCTACGCTGTTCGAATCATCGCGAGAATCGTTGCTCCACCTGGTCCTGAGATCGAAGATGTCGTCGGGTGTGGGGCCCACGATCGACGCGGAAGTCGACCTCGTCGCCGACCTCGACGCATGCGCCGTCCAATGCGAGGACATGGAAACGAGGAAGATGCGCGATCGTGTTGGAGAACCTCTGCATCACGACGAACACCCCGGGCTGCGCGAGGTCCGGAGATGGGTATGCGACGGGCGCCGCAGCTAGGAAGGACTCTCACCGCTTGCAGGACAATGGAAATGCATGCTCGGCGGCGCACTGGTTCGCACCCGAGGTAGGTGAAGCCACCCTCCTCGGGGAGGAAGCACCTGCGGTTGCTTTCGAAGGCGGCGGCCACGAACCTCCAGAGCCTTCGAGCACCCGAACGATGTGCGACGCGGACGCGGGCCGGTCGACCTAGCCTTCAGGCGCGCTCATCCTTCCCGTCCGCGCTCGAGCACGCGTGGAATATCCAGGCGAACGCGGCTTGAAATGCGGACGATAAGCTGAGAGGTTGGGACGCTTTGAGCACAGAGCAGACAGTCCTTGGCGCCCTTAAGCGCCTCAGTCCGACGGAGTTCGAACATCTGACGTTCGACCTCGCTGTGATGGCTGGAATGAGGAACGTTACATGGAGAACCCCCGGGGCAGACAACGGAAGAGACATCGAAGGAGAAGTCATCACGACTGACTTCTCGGGCGCGATCCAGTTCGACCGGTGGTACGTCGAATGCAAACGATACTCTTCGTCGATTGATTGGCCCACCGTCTACGGAAAGCTGGCATACGCAGACAATAAGAACGCTGATTTCCTACTCTTTGTCACGACGTCGGCTCTTTCGCCCACATGCAAATCAGAAGTAGCCGAACATAACAGAAGGAAGCGCCGTCCAACCATTCGTCACTGGGATGGAGCTGCGCTAGCGCAGCGGGTCGAGCGCGAACCATTTCTGCTGGCAAAGTACTCACTCGCCGAGAACATCGACAGCGCGCTCTCTGCCAAACCATTCATCGAAACACTTATCCGAATCATCTCAGCGGCATATGGCGCGGCGCATTTTCGCGGATCAAGCGAGCGTGAGCTTGAGTGCGCTACGATGCTTTCAGAACTGTTCCTCGCACGACTAGACCCCAGAGTTCGTGGACACCGGGCGTTCGTTGCAGAACGCGATGGTTTCGAGTGGCTTCACGTTGAGCCCGGATCCAATCTCGCGCCGCTTGATGTTCTCGGTTTTCGAGCACTCGTGGCCGCCGTGCGAATGCTGAGTCGCGGCCCTGTCACAGCAAGAGAGCAAGACGGACAAATCATTGTCTCGTCGACCGACGACCTGCCCATTGGCTCCGATGAACTATTGAACACTATCGCGCTCGCGTCCAACTTTGAATGCAAAGTATCTGAAGAAGGACTTATTGTCGAACTGCGCCGAAGCCAGGCAGCAAGGAACTCCGAATGAGCAACAAGAGGAAGACCGTTCGGTTACGTAAAACATCAGTCGAAGGTGAGCCAACCCCGTCCGCGACCGCCAGCCAGTCCACATCGGCGAATGCCAGCGCAACCACAACACCCGTGGCGACCGTCGACCCTACCCTGATCTCGAACTTCACCCATCAGATCATAAACCCGCTCAACGCCGTAATCGGCAGCCTCTCAAACTTTGTCGATGGAACCACGCCGGTCGACGCGCGCGACCAAAAGACTCGAGCAGTTATTTCACAGATCGACCATGTAATCGAGCTCGTGAGGAATCTAGAGTACCTCGGAAAGCTATCGACGTTGGAGGGCCGAAAATCACTGAAGCAAAAAGCTCAACCAGTCGCTGTGCCAGAAGTGCTTATCGAAGCCGCTCAGTTCTTCCAGGTAGAAGCGAAACGAAACGGCGTCTCTATCGAGGTCGAGGACGCAGTAACCCAGTACATGGTCCGAGGGCACAAGCACCTTCTAAGGCAGGTGTTCATCAACCTGCTCGAGAATTTCGTAAAGTACGCGTTCGATCGGTCACGCATTA
>JAUHYN010000123.1 GCA_030426505.1 bacterium
GGCGCATGAGGTACGCCAGTATGAAACGAGGGACCGCGGCTCCCTCGAGGCGGGCGACGGGTAGCCCGGCGGCGTGCCGCTCGACGGCGCTGGGACGCCCAGATGGGTCGGCGTCAGAGCCAGCGTGAGCCCGACAGCGTCGTCCAGAGCACCAAGGCCGAACCAGACTCGGCACGGTGGGGACGGGAGCGGACACCCCGGCTCGTCACGTTGAAAGCTCGTCGCCCCCATCGGCACGCTATTTTACCGCTCCCTCGATCGCCTTCGCGTCCAGCGTCAGCTTCGACGTCTTCCCGCCGTCCGCGAGGATCTTCTTCGCGATGACCTCCGACCCCGGGCGCAGCGCCGAGAAGTGATCCGCCCCGCTCACCAAGACCGGGTGGACGTTGTCCGGCGCGTACTGCGCCAGCGCGAGGATCGCCTTCCGGTTCCCGTCGACGCCCTCGATGATCCACGTGGGTGACTTCACGTGCTCGATGAACTCGATCGGCGCGCGCACGAAGGCCTCCTTCGCCGGCATCCGGTCCTTCACTCCGCAGACCGCGCCGTAGGTCGCCGGGTCCGCGACGGGCCCGAACGCGAACACGCCGCGGAACATGTCGGTCTTCGACGCCGCCAACAGCGCGATCGTCGCGCCCGTGCTGTGGCCGCCGAGGTAGATGCGGTTCGGGTCCACGTCGGAGCGCTTCGCCAACCACTTCGCGGCTGCGATCACGTCGTCGACCTCACCCAACATGCACTCGTTCTTGCCCGGGTTCTCGTGCGCGCCGCGGAGCGACGGGCGCATCAACGTCACGCCCGCCTCGCGGAACGCGGCGGCCGACTGGTCGTTGTCGCGCGTCGCCGGGAGCCACGCGTCCGGGCCGATGCCCCAGTAGAACCCACCGGCCACCCAGACGATCGCCGGCCCCTTCTTCTTCTTCGGCGTGACGTACGCGATGTTCTTCCCGAGCGGCGCCGGGTACAGCACGGCCTGCAGATAAGCGCGGGGCGGCGTCGCGGCGGCGCGGCCGTCCATCGGGCCGCGGAGCTTCGTCTTGAAGCCCTTCCGCGCCGCGTCCAGACGAGGCGCCTTCCCCGGCGCGCTCTTCCTCAGCTTGCCCTCCAGCGCGAGGATCTCCACCTCGAGGCGGTCGATCGCGATCGTGTTCGCCTCCGTCTGCGGATCGATCTTCATCATCGTCTCGAAGATCAGCCCCTGCAACGCGTCGTAGCCCGCCGCGAGGCCCTCGTTCTTCGACAACACCTCCGCCTCGTACTCGCCGAGCGTCTCCGCGAGCGGGCCGAGCTCCTTCGCGAGCGCGGCGAGCTTCGCTTGGTCGCCCGCCTCCATCGCCTTGCGCATCTTCGCCTTGAGCTCGGTCGCCTGGTCGACCTTCGGCGCCAACTGCGGGTGCGCGTCGATGATCGCGGTGTTGATGAGGAGGCCGAGGCGTTCGCTCGCGTCGAGGATCGTGCTGTCCCGCATCGCGTGCGCCTGCGTCTGCATGACCGCCTGGCGGAGCGCGTCGATCTTCGTGCGCCTCAGCTCGATCTCCGAGAGCGCGAACGCCACCGACGGCACGAACGAGAGGATGAGGGACGCGATACAGAGCCGCTTCACGGGGCGGGAGTACACCCGCGGGCGCCCCCTGGCGGCAAGGGCGGATCGCGGCTCACGCGCTGCGAATGAGACCATCCAGTCTGTCGAGGCCTTGCACCAGCTTGTCCTCGGAGGGCCCGAACGAGAGCCGCACGTACGGATTCAACCGCGACGGGATGTGTCCCCGGCGCTGCCCCGGATCCACGTCGAAGAACTTGCCGGGGACCACGATGACCTTCGCGTCGAGCGCCGCCCGGAAGAACGCCATGCCGTCGCGCAGCGGCTCGGGGAGGTTCGCCAGGCCCGCGAACACGTAGAAAGCGCCCATCGGCTGGACGTCCACGCGGATGCCCATGTCACGGAGGCGATCCAACATCATGCGGCGCTTCGCCGAGAAGCGCGCCTGGATCGCGCGGGCCTCGCGGTCCGCGATGTCGGCGTCGATCAACGACAACACCGCGCGCTGGATCGGGTGCGACGGCCCGCCGTCCAGGAACGACCCGGCGGAGGTCACGCCGGCGATCACGTCCTTCGGACCGACCGTCCACGACACGCGCCACCCGGGGTAGCGCCAGTTCTTCGTGACGCCGTCGACGATCACCACCGGGTCGCGATCCACGTCTTCCACGTAGCGCGTCGCCGACAGCGAAGGGCCGTCCGCGCGCGCCGCCTCGTCGTAGAGGTAGTGCGCGTAGAACTCATCGACGATCAGCGTGCAAGACAAGTTGCGGCAAGCGTCGACCCACGCGCGAAGCGCTCCGCCGCGCACCGCGTGCCCCGTCGGGTTACAGGGGTTCGAGAGCAACAGCGCGCCGAGGCCCTTGCCGGTGATCTCGCGTTCGAGCGCGTCGGGCCCGAGCGCGAAGCCGTCGGCCTGGTCGAGCACGATCGGGATCGGCACGAACGCCCGGAAGATCTCGAGCAGCTCCGCGTACGCCGTGTAGTCGGGCAGGAAGTGCCCGAGGTGGACCGGGCCGAGGGCCGCCGCGAGTCGCGTGAGCGCGAGGCGCCCGCCCCCACAGATCGCGACGTTCTCCGCCGAGTACTGCGACGGCAGCCCGCGCCGGTAGCGCTGGTTGTAGAGCTGCGCGACCGCGTCCCGCAGCTCCATCGTGCCGCCGACCGGCGCGTACTCGTGGATCGCGTCGTCGAGATCGATCGCCTCGATGCGCGGCGGCGCCCCCTCCAGCACACCCGTCTCCGGCGCGCCCTGTCCGAGGTTCGCCCAGTCGGGATCCGTGTACGTGAACCCGCGCGACTGCGCCTCGGTCATCACGAAGATCACCCCGGTGCGCGGGACGGGACGGAACGGCGACGTCATGGCCCGTGGTAGCGCCGCGTTGGGGGAACTTCAAGCGCGCGGCGCGCGCTCATTCGTCCTTCAGATCTTCCAGCTTCATCAGGATCGACGGCCGCGACTTCATCAGGTCGTCCACGATTGCCTCCTTCGATCGCGACGGGGGCGCCGTCCACTGGGCCTCGTCGTCGAGGAACGGCCACAGCTCCGCGCGGAGGTCCTCGGGGAGGACGCTGTCGAGGTACTCGAGCGCCGTGCCACGGATCTCGACGTCCTCGTTGCCGAGGCCGAAGAACGCGACCTCCAGCGGCTCGCGCGGGAGCACCAGCGAGAGCAGCCGGAACACGTGCTCCATGCTGCGGTTCGCGCGGTCCTCGAGGATGCGATCCGTGAGGTCGCCCTCCCCCTCCGGGCGCTCGTCGATCACCCGCTGGCTCACCCAGACCTCGCGGCCCAGGCTCGCCTCCCGACGGACCGCGGCGATCACGCGCTCGGCGTTCGTATGCACGCCGCGCTTGCTCAGCCGCGACAGCGCGCGGCCCGCTTGGTAGCGCACCTCGAAGCGCGGATCGGCGAGCGCCGCCACGAGCACCTCCGTAGCGCCCCGGTCCTCCGCGCGCGCGAGCACGCGCGGGAGGCGGCGGCGAATCGTGAAGTCCGTCTCCTTGTCGAGGAGCGTCGCGCGGTGCGCTTCGAGATCGCGGTCGACCGTCGCCGCCAACGCCTTGAGCGCGTGCGGCAGCACCTCGTCCCACGCGAGGAGCTCCGTCACGCGCCCCACGAGTTCGGGCGGGAGCGTCCCTTGGCGCAGGGCCTCTTTCACGCGGCCCGCGTCGCGCGACTCGAGCGCCGCGCGGCGCACCTCGGCGGGGTCGACCTCGGCCACCTCGGGCGTGATCGTCCGCGCCAGCGTGCCGAGCCGCGACGCGCCGATCTCGCGCGACAGCGACAGCCCCGCGAGGAGCTGCTCCGGGTCACGCGGGTAGAACGTGCCCTGCTCGCGGTCGAAGATCAGGTGCTCCGTCCGCTGCATCACGCGCGCGAGCGCCTGCGTCTGCGGGCCGGCCGCGGCCTGCCCGACGTTGGGACCGAACGCCACGAGGCTCTTCTCGAGCGCGCGCACGTAGCCGCGTTGGAGCTGCACCGCGACGACCGCCGCGATCGCCGCCATCACGATCACCACGATCAACAACACGTGCTCGGCGCGGGCCGCGACCAGCGCGAGCACCACCGCGATCACCGCGCCGCCCACGGCGTCGCCGAGGCGATCGCACAGCACGTCGATGATCGACTTCGTCGCGCGCTTCGTCGCGGGCGCGATCGGCGTATAGAGCAGCTCGTAGGCGGAGCGGTACAGCGAAGTGCGCGTCACGCGATCCGCCGCGCGCGCGATCGACGCCGCCACCAGCCCCGGCATCAGGAGCGCGACCGCCGCCCCCGCGATCACGAACACCGGGAGGAGCGCCGCCGTCTTGCCGAGGCCGAGCTTGTCGAGCGCCGGCCCGCTCGCGGTGCTCTGCACGACGAACGAGACGAACCCGAGCCCCGCGTAGTACGCCGCGAAGAAGCGCATCAAGTCTTCGCCGCTCGTGTACGCCGCCGACGCGCGCGACTTGAGGACGTAGTCGAGGAGCGTCGCGGAGACCGTCACGAGCAACACGAGCAGCGCGATGCCCATGAGGTAGCGCGACGACAAGAGCGCGTGCATCCCCGAGGGAGCCTTGCCGGACGGCTTCGACTTCGGCGACGGGCGGTCGCCCTCGATGCCGCGCACGAGGTACGCGCACAACAGGTGAAGCGCCGCGAGCACGAAGAACATCGTCTCGAGGCTGGCGAACGCGCCCACGCGCTCGGCGGCGATCCCGCCTGCCACGGCGCCCAGCGTGCCGCACGCCGCGATGCGCCCGATCAACCGCTTCGCGCTCCGCGGATCGAAGCGCTCGTTGACGAGCGACCAGAACCCGGATGTGAGCACCGAACCGAACGCGATCGTGTGCAGGTAGAAGACGACCGCGGCGATCTCCGGGAGGCGCCTCGCGATCGCGTACTGACCGACCAACGCAAAGGCCGACAGCACGAACGCCGCCGGCACGAACCGCGCGGGCGAGAAGCGGACGAGCAGCCGCGAGGTCCCGAACACCACGATCACCGAGAACACCGCGGCCACCACGACCATCCGCGGGAGGTCGGTCACGGCGTAGCTCGATAGGAATAGCGCGTCGCGCGTCGCGTTCGCCGCGACCTGGTGCGCGAGCAGCGACGCCGAACAGAGCGTCGCCGCGAACGCCGCGGCGCGTGCGTCCCGCGCGACCACTACGGGCGCCTCCTCGCCGCATCGCCGTCGCGTGACATCAGGCGTCCTCTTCCGCCACGCGCGACTCCGGCTCGTGCAGGCGCCACCACGCCGCCGCCTTCGCCGCCGTCCACGCGGGTTCGATCACCAGCGCCGCGAGCGAAGCCTCCAGCTCCGCCGCGGTCTGCGGGCGCCGGTCGGGGTGTTTCTCGAGGCACGCGAGGACGAGGTATTCGAGGTCTTCCGGGATCGGGAGCTCGGTGCGCTGTGACGGCGGCACCGGCTGCGTCTGCACGTGGTCGGCGAGGACGCGCATCGGCGACTTCGACTCGAACACCGTGCGCCCCGTGAGCATCCAGTACGCCACGCACCCGAGGCCGTAGAGGTCGGCGCGCGCATCGAGTTCGGCGCCGCTCGCCGTCTCCGGCGCCATGTACGCCGGCGTCCCGCTGGTGAGGCCCTCGTTGGTGAGGCGGGTCAACTGCTCCTTCGCGCCGTCGCTCGAGATGACGAGGCCGAAGTCGAGCACCTTCGCGAAGTCGCCGTGGAGGGCGTCCTTGCAGACGAAGATGTTGGCCGGCTTGATGTCGCGGTGCACGAGGCCGGCCTCGTGCGCCTCCGCGAGCGCCGACGCGACCTGCCTCAGGATCGGCACGGTGCGCGCCGCGGGGAGCGGGCCGTGTCGGCGCACCATCGACTCGAGGTCGAGGCCGTCGAGCAGCTCCATCACGTAGTAGAAGGCGCCGGACCGCGCGTAGCCGAAGTCGAACAGCGACACCGTGTGCGGCGACGACAGCTTGGAGATCGACTTCGCCTCGCGCTCGAAGCGGCGGAAGACGACGTACGGGTCCTCGCCGATCTGCGCACTCACGACTTCGGGGTGGACGAACTTTACCGCGGCGGGGCGCCCCATCATCGCGTGCGTGCCGAGCCAGACCTCGCCCATGCCGCCCTTCCCGAGCCGGCGGATGAGGCGGTAGCTGCCCATGGTCTGGCCCTCGTCGACGTCGCGCCCCGCGCGGTCGAGGATGCGCGCGAGCGCGTACGCGACGCCAGCGCACAAGTACACCGGGAGGATCAGCGCGCTGATCGTCTCGGGGCGCGGGACCGGGTTGCCGAGGAGGATGGTGAAGTAGAGCGCGAGGGGCGCCATCGTCGCCGACGCGAGCGAAGCGACCAGCGTCCGCATCGGCGAGCTCGCGATCGTCATCGGGAATGTCACGAGCAACACGCAGATCCAGGAGACCCCGCGCACCGTGGCGTCTTCCGGCCACGCGTACCAGTGTTCGGCGATCGCGATCGAGAGCGACGCGAGCACCTGGAACGCCATCGCGATCGTCGCGAGCGTAGTGGGCCGCTCGCGGAGGGAGCGCGTCGCGATCAACACGAGCAGCGAAGCGACGAACGCGACCCCGAAGCTCAGGTCGAGGATCGGGAACGCGCCGTCCGGGTCGTCCGGCGCGGCGAGCCACGAGAGGAAGAAGGCGAGGACGAAGATCAGGCTGACGATCGCGAGGCGATCCGCGGACTCCGTGAGGAGGTCGAACGGACGCGGCGGCGCCGAGGGCGTCCCGGCCAAATCGCGGTTCTCGCTCAACGCGGCGAAACTCTATCAGCCCCCGCCGCCCCTGCGTGGGACCGAAGACCGATTCCACCCCGCCCTCCCCAGGATCGACACGTCCCCGCTCGTCGCGCTTGGCGGCCCCGCGCCGCCGCGCTATCTGCGGGGCGTGCCGCGCTGCGCGTTCCTGTCCACCGACGACCTCGAGGGCTTCTTCGTCTACGACGAGCTCGCGATCGAGCCGCTCCGCGCGCGCGACATCGAGGTCGACACCGTCCCGTGGCGCTCCCACGCGAACTGGGCCGCGTACGACCTCGTGATCGTGCGCTCGACCTGGGACTACCAGAAGGCGCCCCGCGAGTTCCTCGCCACGCTCGAGGAGATCGACGCGACCACGCACCTCGAGAACCCGCTCTCCGTGATGCGGTGGAACATCGACAAGCGCTACCTCTACGCGCTCGAAGACCTCGGCGTGCGCATCGTCCCCACCGAGTTCTTCGAGCGGTTCGACGCCGCCGCGATCCAGCGAGCGCACCCCGGCGCCGAGAAGCTCGTCGTGAAGCCCGCCGTCGGCGCGAACGCGGACGACATCTTCGTGGTCGGTCGCTCCGAGCTCGCCGAGACCGCCGCGCGGTTCGGCCGGCGCCGCCACCTCGTGCAGCCGTACGTGGACGCGATCGAGACCGAGGGCGAGCAGTCGCTCTTCTTCTTCGGCGGCGCGTTCTCGCACGCGATCGAGAAGCACCCCGCCGCGGGCGACTTCCGCGTGCAGGAAGAACACGGCGGCCGCTTCGCGCTGGTCACTCCGACCGACGAGCAGATCGACGCCGCCGCCGGCGCGCTCCACGCGCTGGGTACGCCGCTGCTCTACGCGCGCGTGGATCTGATCACGTACGAGGGCGCCCCGGCGCTGATGGAGCTCGAGTTGATCGAGCCGTCGCTGTACTTCGACGTCGACCCCGGCGCGACGGAGCGCTTCGCCGACGCGGTGGAGAACGTGCTGTAGCAGCCTGCAGTGAACAGACTCCAGCTCGCAGCGAGATCGCGCGGCGGCTGAAGATCCGGCTGCTCGGCGCTGCGAACTCAGCCCGCTACGCGCATCGGCGTGACGCTCGCGCGCAGGATCGTCAGCGCGTCGTCCAGCTTCTGCGCGCGCTTCACCGTCTCGAACGCCACGCCCATCACCGCGTACGTCTCCGACAGCGCGCGCACCCAGCCCTTGATTCGGTTCAGGGCGACGCGCTCGGGATCCGCGAAGCGCGGGTCCGCCAGCACACGCGCCGCGAACTGGTGGAGCAGATCCACGCAGCGCTCGGGCGGCCAGAACTCGGCGTCGAGCCCCGCGATGCGGCGGAAGAGGTTCGGCGCCCGGAACGCGCCGCGCCCCAGCATGTAAGCGCCGCAGCCGGTGACGGCGCGGCAGCGATCGAAGCTGTCCGGATCGAAGATGTCGCCGTTGGCCACCACCGGCACGGACACCGCTTCCACCGCGCGGCGAATGCGACCCCAGTCCGCGGTCGGCTTGTACATCTGCTTCTTGGTGCGCCCGTGGATCGTGATCCACGCGGCGCCGCCCGCCTCCGCCGCCTCGACGATCGCGACCACGTCGTCCGGGTCCTCCCAGCCGAGCCGGATCTTCGCGGAGACCGGCAGGTGCGAGGGGACCGCCGCGCGCGTCTCGCCGATCACCTCGGTCAGGCGGTGCGGTTCGCGGAGCAACGACGCGCCGCCGTCGCTCCCGTTCACGCGCTTGGCCGGGCATCCGAAGTTGAGATCGATCCCCGCCGCGCCGAGCTCGGCCGCGAGGCGCGCCGACTTCGCGACGTATCCCGCTTCGCCGCCGAGCAGCTGCACCAACACCGGCACGCCGGACGGGGTGTGGCCGTCGTTGTCCAGCTCGGGGCACTCACGCAACAACACGCGCGCCGGAACCGGGCGGTGCGCGACACGAATGAATTCCGTCACCGAGAGATCCATCGCACCGAGCGCACCGAGGAGATCGCGTACGATGGCGTCCGAGATGCCCTCCATGGGCGCCAAGGCCAGCACCGGGCGCTCGGGCGTGCCCTCGAGGAGCACGCCGCCCGGCCCGAAGGGATTTCGCAACGCCGTCGTCACGGTCGCAGGACCCTGACACACCCGACCACGATTTGGCACGGATCAACGCGCGTAGAGGCGCTCGACCCCGGCGGCCAGCGTGGGCGCGATGTCCGGGCCGATCGAGTTCACTTCGCCGTACTGCCGGCGGCCGTACGCGAACGGCTCGTCGAAGTCGTACTGCACCTTCGGGAGGATGTAGCCGAGGGCGTCGTTGCCCTGGTTCACGAGCGCCCGCACGCGCGGCGTCTCCATCAGCGACGACAGCGGCGGCTCCGGCGGCGCGTCCGGGTAGTCGACGTCCGCGTTCACGACGATGAACGAACCTCCGTCGTCGGGCGTGAGCCACAGCTCCGGGTACAGCTCGCCCGGCACCGTCAACAGCTCGAGCGGCCCGAGCGTCACCACGCCGACCTCGGACTGGATGTGCAGCGCGCCCGCGAGCGCGTCTTCCACCCGGACGTCGTCCGCCTGCGCGCGCGTGACGGGCCGGTCCTCGACGTCGAAGATGCGCCGATCGAATAGCCCGGCGGCGTAGCCCGCGAGGAACGCGAAGTTCCCGAACGTGAGCTGCACGCGTTCGCGCCGCACGGCGAGTGTGCGGTCGTCGGAGGGCGCCGCAGCCTCGAGCGCGGCGATCACGCGCGACGACAGCTCTTCGCCGATGTACTCCGCGAGCTCGTACGTCCCGGCCGGGCACGTGCGGTTACCGTCGGCGTCCGGGCAGCCCTGGATGTGCAGCGGGTTCATCAGCCCGCCGAGCGTCCCGGCGAAGAACACGGACGGCGCGTCGAACGCCGCCTCCAACCCCTCGCGGACGTAGTGCGGGTAGTCGGACGTGACGAGCGTGTTCACGTCGTCGAGCGCCTCGGGGTGGTTGCCCCAGACGACGAGCGAAGCGATCGCTGCGCCCGAAGTGTCGCGCGCGAGCAGCGCCGTCGCGGTCGGATCCACGACCTCCGGTTCGCGGCTGTCGTGGATGAGGTGCCGGGTGTCGGTGGCGGTCGCGACGGTGAGCGTCGCCTCCACGAGGCCTTCGTTCGCGACCTCCAACGCGGCGACCGCCTCCTCGACGACGCGCGCGAGGTAGACCTCGTCGCGGCCGGTTTCGAATGGCGTCTCGCCCCACGGGCCCATCGCGTCCGGGCCCTCGTGCTGGTGGGTCGAAGCGACGAGCACGTAGTCGAGGCCGAGCCCCGCTTCGCGCGCGCCCTCGCGCACCGCGATCACGTCGTCGTTGAAGTAGCCGATCAGATCCAGCGCGACGACGCCGATCTTCAGGTCGCCCCGCGCGAACACCATCGCGCGCGCCCACAGGTCATCGTGGACGCCGGTCGCCGCGCGCCCGCGACCGAAGCCGGCGAGCCACACCGGATCGAACTCTCCGTCGCCGTCGAGATCGTCGAAGGCCTCGCCCTCGTCCCACGCGCCGTCGCCGTCGTCGTCCGACCACGTCTCGACCTCGGGAGTGATCTTACGGACGCCCACGCCCACGCGGAGCGCGCCGTCCGCGGACCGGCACCCCGGCGCGCCGGGGCACGCGAGGGGGAGCAATCGGCCGTCTTCGTCGAGGAGCGGAGGGACCTCGGGATCGTCGGCGTCCGGCGCCGAACAGGCGGCGAGGAACAGGACGACGAACCCGAGGCGACGCATCGGATCAGAAGCCGTGGAGCACGTCCTCGTTGTTCGTGCGGAGGACCGTGAGGCTGTCGCTGTGGATCGGCGCGAAGCCGCCGCCGAACTCTTCGGTACACGTCCCGTCGCGCGTGACGCCGACCGCGTAGGTCACGTCGACCGCGAGGCTACTCGTGGCGACGACGCCCGCGAAGCCGGCGGCGAGGTAGCGACCGCGCTGATCGGTGTCGCGCTCGCGGCGCGAGAGGTCGTAGTCGTCACTCGGGTAGTAGTCGCCGAGCGGCAGCGGCGAGAAGCCGGCGGTCGCGTTCGCGATGCTGCGGCCGTCCGCGCTCGAGCAGTCGCGCGCCTCGATGAGCGCGTAGCCGTTGCCGAGGCCGTCGGTGAGGTCGTCCGAACCGGGGACCGCGACGCCCGCGCCGGCCGCGGCCGACGACAGCAAGTCGCGCGAACCGACCACGAACTCGAACGTGGCGTCCGGCGTGGTGCGCTCGACGAGGCTGAGCTGGCAGTTCGCGCCCGACACCTCGGGGCTCGCGTTGCGGCGGATGAAGCCGGGGTAATAGGTGTCGACGAACATGTCCGTCGCCGTGCTGCTCGTGACGCGCAGGTGGTAGAGCTGCTCGCCGAACATCGTGGTCGTGCCGAGGTCGGAGAAGCCGAGCTCCATCGCCCAACCGCTCTCGCAGACCGTGCCGGGGATCGTGCGGAAGTTGTAGCCGACGCCGAGGCGCTCGCCGGGCTGGCGGTCGCGCCCGGTGACGCGGTCGTAGCTCGGGTCGACCGGCATCTGCTGATCGTCCAGGAACGGGAAGACCGCGATCTCGAGCTCGGCGATGTCCGCCGCGGTCGGGGCCGCGCCCATGAAGTCCACGCACTCGAAGAGGCAGTACTCGAACGACTGCGCCTGCGGGGAGACCGGGTCGTCGATGCAGGAGGTCACACCGGAGCCAAACCGCGTGGTCGGCTCTTCGGCGGCCATGTCGACCGGGACGTCCGTTCCGTCCACGTCGACGCGATCGTTGGCGGCGCAGTAGTGGCCGGCGTCGCGGCGGGGGCCGGCGTCGCGCGGCGGACCGGCGTCGCGGGGACCGGCGTCGCGGTTGAGCGGGCCGCCATCGTGGTTTTCGACGCCGCCGTCGCGGGTGTCGACGATGTCGTCGTCGTCGCCGCTGCCGCAGGCGATCAGAGCGAGGCACGCCGTGAGGGAGACGGCGAGTCGGGTGGAGCGTTCGGCGGAGTGAAAGAGTCGGGTCGCCGATGAGGAGCGTCGCGTCATAGCTGGATCCGGCGGGACGATAGGGCAGGCCGCGGACCGGACGCAACTACTCGCAATCGAAGAGGGTGTGCGGCCCGGGCCCGTAGAACCCGCCGATGACCTGGGCGATCGAGTCCGGGCTGACCTGGGCGTTGTCCGGCGGCGGCGCCCAGCACCCCTCGCGGACGACGCCACACGCGTCGAACGTGAAACAGTCGCCCGGGGTCTCGACCAGCGCGCTCAAGATCTCGGGGTCGCCGTAGCTCGGGACGCCGTTGAGGAGCACGAGCCGGATGTCCTGCGGCCGGGCCTGGATCACGGAGTCGAACGGGGTCGAGGGGTCCACGTCGAGGAGCACGAGATCGGCGTACTTGCCGACCTCGATCGAGCCGACCCACCGATCCACGGCCATCTGCGCGGCGGGGACGATCGTCGACATCGCGAGGTAGTCGGGATCGGAGAAGAGCCCCGGCCAGCGCGTCTCGACGATCCCGCGCGCGAAG
>JAUHYN010000124.1 GCA_030426505.1 bacterium
GCGAGTTCGACTCCGTTGACGACGGCGCGCGGCACGGCGCGGAGCATCGCACGAAGTGGTGACGCGTGCGCTCAGAAGGAGCCGCCGACCGAGACCATCGGGAGCGGGTAGTCGAGGCCTTCGTACTCGACCCACAGGCGCGCGCCGAGGACGAAGTTGACGTCGGTCGCGGCCGCGACCTCGTACGCGAGCGACGCCTCGAAGAAGTGGCGGCCCCAGCCGAAGTCGGTGTCGTAGCCCCACGGCACCGCGCCGCCGATCGTGACGCGGTGACGATCGTTGCCGACGGTCAGGAGCGCTCCGCCGAGCGCGTGGGCCAGGATCCAACTCCCGATCTCACCCTCCGAAGCGAGGACGCCCACGTGCGCGACCGCCCGCCCGTGGAGCGCGAGCGCGGCGAAGCCGAGATCGAAGGCCGTGACGCGCGCGCCGGCGTAGGCGCTCGCGAAGCCGTTCCCGAGGAACGGGAGCGCGACGCCCCCCTCGACGGTGATCCGCTCCGTGAGTCCGTACGCGTACGTGAGCTCCAACTCGACGATGAAGATCCGGAGCGCGGCCCCGAAGGCGTGCTCGCCCTCGCCCGGGCCTTGCGCGCTCAGGAGCATTCGAGCGGCGGCGGGATCACGCTCGGGTGCTTCGAGGACGGCCGTCGCAGTGGCGTCGTCCGCGTGCGCGGCGATCGTCGAGAGGACGAGGCAAGGCGTGAGGAGGAGGGCAGGCATCTTCATGGCCCGCCGAGATTTCACGGGGCGTGCCACGCGCGCGGCGTAGCGCGCTCACGCGAAGTCCGAATGTCCGTCGGACTTCGTCCGAAGTTCGTTCGGATCGTTCGCCGGTATTGCCGCTAACGCGGGCGCCGATCCAGCGCGTCCTGGATGAGCGCGAGCTGCGCCTCCAGCTTCCAGTCGCGGATCGCGAACACGGCGGACGCGAGGCACCCGAGGCCGACGCCGAGGATCAGGAACGGCATCACCTCCGGGAGCTGCTTGCCCACGAGGACTTCGAAGAAGAAGAACAGAACCAGCGCCCATCCGAGCCGTAGCCGCTGGCAAGGCCAGCCTCGGTCCCAACTCCAATTCCCCATGTCCCGCGTGCGCATCGTGGCGCCCCCTTTCCGTGTCTGATCTTCTATTCGGTCAACGACTGCCGCTCTTCACATCTTCCCCCTCGATCGGTGTTCGAGAAAAGCGCGGGCGTATGTGATAGACCGACACCATGGTTTCAGTGGGGTGGTGTCGTCTGGCGGTCCTCGTTGCGATCCTCGTCACGAGCGCGGTCTCGACCGGTTGCGCGACGATGTTCTCGGGGAGCGAGCAGGCCATCAATCTCAAGGTCTACCCCGAAGACGCGACCACGACGGTGGACGGCGAAGCGGTCACGCCGGGCGACCTGAAGATGACCCGTGAGAAGCAACACATCGTGGAGATCGCCAAGCCGGGCTTCGAGACGCGGCGGATCCAGATGAAGCAGGACCTCAACGGGTGGTTCTTCGCGAACATCGCGTGGGGGCCGTTCTTCTGGGTCGGCATGATCGTCGACGCGATGACCGGCAGCCTGTACGAGCTGTCACCCTCGCACGTGACGGTCACGCTCGATCCGGAGGGCACCGGGTCCGCGGTCGCCGCGTCGCCGCCTCCGCCGAGCTCATCCGGCGGGATCACATTCGTGACGCCCGGGTCGGGTCCGTCGCTCGATCCGACCGTCAATACCCGCGGGACAGGCATCGACGACAAGGCCTCCCCGCCGCCTCCACCCCCTCCGCCGACCAAGAGCGCGGAGCCTCCGCCTCCGCCTCCGCCGCCTCAGCCGGAGCGCAAGCGCCCGCCGCGCACGATGGCGAACGCCACGCAGCAGAGCTGGGTCCTCGCCGTGATGGACACCCAGATGCAGAGCAACCAGAAGACCTTCTCGGGCGCCACGCTCGTCGCCCTGACGGATCAGATCCGCGTCTTCCTCGCGTCGCGGGGGATGCGCGTCATCGACCGCAGCTCGCAGGAGCGCGCGCTCTCGTCGATGGTCGCCGAGGAGAAGAAGAACAGCTACAAGACCTGCGTCGACTCGAGCTGCCAGATCCCCCTCGGCAAGGCCCTCGCCGCGACCCACATCATGCGGTCGTCGGTCGCCAAGTTCGGGAACGCCTGCGCGACCAACGGCGAGATGATCGACCTGCGCGCCGAGGTCACCGTCGCCGCCGGCTCCGCGCGCTCCGGATGCACCGAGGAGGACCTCCTCTATGCGGCCGAGAGCCTCGCCGAACAGCTCGTCACCGGGTCGTCCGGCGCCCAGTGACCCGCCGCCCGCGCGGCCCCGGGCGGAAATTGGACCGAATCCCGGGTCGGGGGTAGCTTCGACACGATCTTGGTGCGGCACGCTCGTACAGCAGTGCGCTTCGCCGCCGCGGCCGTGCTCTTCGCGCTGCCGTCGACGGCGCGCGCCGATCTGTTCCTGCCCGTCGGCGATGGCGAGGTCCACCCCGTCTCGCACCGCGCGCTGATCGCGCAGAGCGGTCGCATCGAGACGCTCGTGTTCGAGATGCGGGTCGAGTCCTCCGCGCGGCGCTTCGTGTGGCTCCGCCCCTTCGATCGCGAGCCGCGCGCGCTCGAAGTGGCCGAATCGCCCTTCGAGCTCCTCGACCGTGAGACCGTCGTCCACGCCCCGTACAACGAGGTCATCCGCGACGATCTGTTCGGGCCGTCCGTCGTCACGATCCTCATCGACCGCCTCTTCCGCGGCCCACCGCCTCCTCCGCCCGCGCCCCCGACCGAGGTCCGCGATCTCGTGGTCGAGGCGCCGGTGTACCTGTCGGGCCAAGTCACGAGCTCCACGATCACCTACGAGCTGCTCCTCCCCGACGAGATCGTCGCGTACATGAGCGGCAACGGCGTCGCGCTCGACCAAGAGCAGATCCGCGCCCTCGCCGTGACGTTGAACTCCGGCGGCGTGCTGATGGCGAGCGTCGTCGAGGACGCGGCGCCCGATCCCGAGCGCCCCGCGCGCATCGGGCCGGTCGGCTTCGCGTTCAACCCGAACCACACGACCTACCCGCTGATCCAGCGCAGCGGCCGCAACGTGGATCCACAGCGCTTCGAGTTTTTCCTCGTCGCGTCCACGCCGCGCGTCTCGAGCGCGCACGAGACCGTGTGGGACGTGCGCCCGTGGGAGCGCGTCGACAACCCGAAGAACCAGTTCGTCGTCCACTACAACGCGCCGGTCGACACCAGCTCGCCGATCGGCGCGGAGCTGCTCGAGCGCCAGGGCCTCAACCTGTCGAAGGGCGCCGGCCTGATGCGCATGTCCTTCGAGAACCCGAGCGATCTGGTCGCGCCGATCATGTTCGTCGAGGCGGACCGGCCGATCGAGATCCCGAGCGGCACGCGCCGCGGAAGCGGCTTCGACCTCTTCCTCTGTATCCTGCTCGGCCTCGCGCCGCTCCTCTACACGCCCGAGTCCTGGTTCCTGCTCTGGATCGCGAGCCGCGCACGCGCGCGCGCCCGCACCGAGGGGCGCGCGTTCGGCGTCCGCCTCTGGTCGTTCTATGCGATCGTGGTCGGCGTGTACTGGCTGGTCGTGCTGCCCGACGCGGCCCGCGTGGCGGGGGTCGTCCCGCTCCTGATCGGGATCGTTCAGCTCGCGCTCCCCTACACCGCGCGGGATCCGGCGCCCGTACGCGCCCAGTTCAAGACGAAGAAGAAGAAGGCGTAGCTCGCGCCAGCCTGACCCCGGCCTCTCGGTCAGGGCGCGGACTCCCCCGGATCGGACGTTTGTCCGGTCTTACGATCATCGGCCCTGGCCGAGCCCGACAGCTTGGCGACAAACTCCAGTCCTTCGGGATGGTTTCGAACGTCTCCATTCGCGGCCTCGATCCCAGCCCCCTGCCCATCGAATCGCCGCGCTTCACGCCGCGCTCGGACGCGACGGGCCTGCGCGCGTTCGTCCACCGCGTCATCGACGAGAAGAACCTCTACGGCAACCTCGCGTTCGCGGAGACCTGCGAGAGCCTCGCGCTGATCCACCGCGCGCTCGACGTCGGCCCGCGCGATCGCGTCGCCGGCGTGACGTCGAGCGGTGACGTCCTCCTGTCGATGGTCGCGCGCGGCGCGAAGGTGATCGGCTTCGACGCCAACCCCGCGCAGACCGCGCTCGCGCACTTCAAGCTCGCCGCGATCCAACACCTCGACGTCGATGCCTACCTCGGCCTCATGGGCGTCACCGAAGCGGTCGACAGGACGAAGACCTTCGATCGCATCAGCCGCGCGATGCCGACGGTCGAGCGCGCGGCGATGATCGCGCGCCGCGACTGGATCGAAGAGGGCGTCCTCAACCGCGGCATGACGCACAAGATCATCCGCGCGATGGTGAAGAGCTTCTCGCGCCTCGTCGACGAAGACCGCCTGCAGCTCTTCCTCGGTCACCGCGGCACACCCGAGGAGCGCAGCGCGGTGCTCGACGAAGTGCTGTCGCGTCCCTTCGTGCGGTTGATGCTCGCGCCGCTGCTCCGGCGCTTCAACGCGCAGCTCAAGTGGCTCTTCTTCCCGCACCGGATCTGCCGCGTGTCGACGCGCCCCGACGAGATGATCGCGGAGTTCTTCGAGACGTTCCGCCCGCTGTTCGTGCGCGGCGGCCGCGACAATCCCGTGCTGTGTCGGTCCGCGACCGGCCTCGTCCACGACGAGTGGCGCACGTTCCTCTACGACGACGCGATCTTCGCGCGCATCCGCGACGGCGCGGATCAGATCTCGATGACCACGCGTGAGCTCACCGAGGGCCTCGAGCTGCTGCCCGAGGGGTGGGCGACGGCGATCTACCTTTCGAACGTCCCGGACTACCTCACGCCCGACGGCCTCGACGCCCTCGTCGCCGCGATCCACCGCGCCGGCGCGCCGGGCGCCCGCGTGCTCTACTTTTCGCTGTGCGACGAAGATCGCCTCGGCGCGCGGCTCGGACCGCGCATCCCCGAGGCCGAACACCAGCGCCTGTACGCCGACGACAACGTCCACATCTACCCGTCGATCGAAGTCCGCAGGACCGCGCGGTGACCGCGAAGAAGGTCGCGCTGCTCTCGCCGGCGCCGCGGTACTTCGGGCCGCTCAGGCAGCGCCGTGATCCGTTCTCGCGCCTGCGCCGCCTCCCGCGCCTGTCCCTCCTCGCGCTGGAGTCCGTGACGCCACCGGACTGGGAGGTCACGCTCGTCGACGAGCGCGTCCAGCCGTTCGACCCCGACGCCATCGAGGCGCCGATCGTCGGCATCACCACGATGACGTACATGGCGCCGCGGGCGTTCGAGATGGCGCGGCTCCTCAAGCTCCGCGGCAAGACGGTCGTGCTCGGGGGCTACTTCCCCACGCTGTCGCCGAACCTCGCGCTCGCCGAAGACGCGATCGACGCGATCGTCGTCGGCCGCGGCGAGAACGCGTGGCCGCGCCTCCTCGAGGACTTCGCGGCGGGGCGCCTGAAGCCGGTCTACGACGTGCCGTTCGGCGAGGACGGCTTCACGCTCGAACAGTACAACCACCGCCTCACCGGACCGGAAGACGGCTACAACGGGTGGCTCACGCAGGTGCAGGCGGGGCTCGGCTGCAAGTTCCGTTGCAGCTTCTGTGTGATCCCCGGCTTCCACAAGGACCAGGTCGCACTGCGCGACCTCGACGATCTCGTGGAGGAAGTCGCCCGCGCGCCGACGCGCCGCGTGTTGTTCATCGACGACAACCTCCTCAACCGCCCGTCGTATCTCCACGCGTTGTGCGAGCGCCTCGCGCCGCTCGGCAAGGAGTGGATCGCGCAGGTCTCGATGGACATCGGCACGCAGCCGAAGCTCATCGCGAAGATGGCGAAGGCCGGGTGCGGTTGGTTGAACGTCGGCATCGAGAGCATCCACGCGAAGACCCTCGACGCGCAGGCGAAGTGGCAGAACGACACGCGCCGCTACCTGAAGACGCTCGAGATGTTCCGCGACGAAGGCATCAGCGTGAGCGCGGGGATGGTGCTCGGCTTCCCGACGGAGCCGCGCGACGTCTTCGACCTCACCGGCGAGTTCCTCGACAAGGCGGCGATCGACATCACCGTCTTCCACCTCTACACGCCCTACCCGGGGACGCGCGCGCACGCGGACTACGACGCGGCCGGCAAGCTCCTCACGAACGACCTCGAGCTCTACGACACGTACCACCCGATCGTGCGGCCGGATCACTACGACGCCGCGGAGCTCGTCGAGCGGATGGAGTGGCTCGAGGAGCGCTTCTATCGGCCGCGGCGCGTCCTCGGCCGCGCCGCGCGAGGCTTCGGGCGCGGCGGCGCGTTCGGGTTGGTGCGGACGTTGGCGACCGGCGTCGAGGGCTACGTGAACCTGCGGCAGGGCCTGCCGCTCCACCCCTGACACGTGAGCCGCGACGTGACGAAGTGGGTCGCGGGCTCGCTCGGGCTCGGTCGGCCGGTACACGCCGGCGTCTCGGACGATCTCGACGTGTTGCTCTCGGCGATGCAGCCGATCGCGAAGCGGCGGTTCCTCTCGATCTCGGCGCACGGCGCGGGCGAGGCCGCGCTGTGTCTGGCGGCGGCGGGCGCCGACCAGGTCCACGCGTTCGACGTGGGCGACGCGTCGGCGCTCGATCACCTCGTCGCGTTGAAGCTGACGGCTGCGCACCTCTTCGGTCGCGAGGACTACCTCGCGTTGATGGGGCTCCGCGTCGCGTCGCGGTTGAGGCGCCAAGCGCTCGTGGATCAAGTGCTGCGCGGCTTGCCGGTTCACGAGCAGCGCTACTGGAAGAAGCGGCGGCGCGCGTTGCTCGTCGGGCTCTTCCACGCCGACCGCGTCGGGCTGTTCTTCGAAGGCTTCCTCGCTGCGCTGCGGCTCCTCGGTTCGCGCGCCGCGCGGGAGACGATCCTGTTCGGCGCGACCGAGGACGCGCGCGTCGCGGCCTTCCGCGAGGCGGTCGATCACGGGTGGCTGCGGGATGGCCTCGCGAAGGTCGGCGAGCGCGCGAACCTGTTCTTCCCCGAGGCGGAGTGGGAGGCGTCCGAGTACCCGCGCGACTTCAATCGCGATCCGATCGCGTACCTCGAGCGCCTCGTCGCGGCCGGGCTCGGCGACAACCCGCTGTTCGCCCACCACGTGCGGAAGGACGAGCCGATCCCGGAGGCGCTCCTCCCGCCGCACCTCCGCCCGCTCGTCTACGACGGCCTCCGCGGCGCCGCCCCCCGGGTGCGCGTGGTGCGCGCGCCGCTCGTCGCGGACGAGTCGCCGGCGGCGGGCGCGTATCTGTCGAACACGATCGACTTCCTCGACGCGCCCGCGCGCGAGCGCCTCTTCGGCGCCCTCCACGCGCGCCTCGATCCGGGTGCGCCGCTGCTCGTGTACTCGAACGAATCGTTCGACAAGGTGCCCGCCGACGAGCGCTTCGTCTTCGACGAAGACGCGTCGAAGCGGCTCCTCGCGAAGGACCGCGCGAAGATCTATCGCCGCGTCGCGCTCTATCGTAGGTCGGGGACCCCCGCGGAGGACGGGGACCCGCGCGCCACGCGGCTGAGGATCGTGCATTGACCGTGTTCCGCGGCCAGGACTACTCGCGCTTCGTCGCGCGCGTCGCCGAGCGCTGCATCGAGCGGCCCTTCCGGACGCTCGGCGTCGCGGCCGTGATCTTGGGCCTCGCCGCCGCGAGCGCGACGCAGCTGGAGATCGATCCGAGCCCCGAGGCGTACCTCGAGGGCACCGAGGCGTGGGACTTCTACCGCGCGATCGATCGCCGCTACGAGATCGGCGAGACGACGGTCGTCGCGCTGCGCGAGCGGGGCGGGACGGTGTTCGACGTCGAGACGGTCACGGCCGTCGCGGAGCTCGACCGCGTGCTCACGCAGATGGCCGAAGTCGAGCGGGTGTTGTCGCTCGCGACCGCGACCACGCTCGAGCGCCAGGGCGACGTCATCGACCTCCGGCCGATCCTGAAGTCGGACCACGTCACGCAGAAGAGCGCGCTCGAGCTCGGCGAGCGCATCTCGAACCACGCGGTGTACAGCCAGCTCCTCGTCGACAAGCGACACGAGACGACCTTCCTCTTCGTGCAGCTCGCGACCGGCGATCGCGATCCCGTGAAGCGCCTCTCCACCGTGCAGAAGATCCGCGAGGAGGTGGAGCGCTTCCGGTCGAAGCACCGCACCGTCCACCTCGCGGGCTCGGCGGTGACCAAGGAGGCCATCGCGGCCGGCGTCCAGCACGACACCTTCCTCTTCTTCCCGGCCGCGCTCGCGCTGCTCACGGTGTTGATGTGGTTCATGTTCGGCGACGTCGTGTTCAGCCTCGTGCCGCTCGGCGTGGTCGGCTACGCGTCCGTGTTGGTGGTCGGAGTGCTCGCGGCGCTCGGCGTGCCGATCAACATGGCGACCGCGACGGTGCCCACGATCATCCTGGTGATCGGGCTCGCCGACAGCGTCCACTTCCTCGCGGAGCTCAAGCGGCAGTACGCGCGCAGCGGAGATCAACACGCGTCGCTGCTCGCTACGGTGGAGGCGATCGCGTTGCCGTGCCTCCTCACGACGGCGACATCGGCGGTCGGCTTCTTCGCGCTGGTCACGAGCCGCGTCGGTCCGCTGCGGCAGTTCGGCTACGCCACCGCGATCGGGCTGCTCGTCGCGTACGCGACTTCGATGTGGTTGACGCCGGTCGTGTTGCACCTCGTGAACCGGCCGAAGGGTCGACGCGCGTCGTTCCCGGCGGCGCCGATCCTCGGGGAGCGCATCAGCGCGTTCGCGGTGGCGGCGCGGCGCCGGCTCGGCTGGACGATCGCGGTGACGGGGCTGCTGTTCGGCGCGAGCGTCGCGGCGATGTCCGGGCTCCCGATCGACTCCGACTTCGTGGGCTACCTCGACGAGGACCACCAGCTCCGCGAGGACATCGCGATCGTCGAGAAGACGCTCGGCGGCGCGGACGTCATCGAGGTCATCCTCGACACCGAACAGACCGGTCTCTTCCGCACGCCGGAGGGCCTGCGGATCCTCGACACGCTCGGTGACGATCTCGAGAACTTCGAGGGCGTCTCGCGGGTGTTCAGCCTCGCCGACTATCTGCGCCTCGCGAACGCGGTGATCAACGATCTGCCGGCCGACGAGGAGGCGCCGCTGCCCGAGACCGCGGAGGCGATCGCGCAGCTCGAGCTGCTCGATCCCGTCGCCTTCGCCACGCTCTCGAACGACGACCAGTCGCAGGCGCGGATGTCGATGCAGATCCGGACGATGTCGAGCGAGGAGGTCCTGCACCTCGCCGACCTGCTCCGGCAGACGGCGGACATCGACCTCGCGCAGACGCCGGTGAAGGCCACGTTCACCGGGCTCCCGCCGCTGTTCGCGCAGATCGTGAAGAACCTCGTGGAGGACGCGGCGGGCTCGTTCGGGATCGCGGCGCTGCTGATCTTCGCGGCGATGTTGATCGGTCTGCGGAGCCCGACGATCGCAGCCGTCTCGATGGTGCCCAACATCCTGACCGTCGGTCTGACGTTCGGGACGATGGCGTTGCTCGGGCTCTCCTTCGACACGAACAGCGCGTTCGTGGCGTGCCTCGGGATCGGGATCGCCGTGGACGACACCATCCACATCGCGGCCCGGTACCGGCGCGCGGTGGAGGAGGGCGCCCCGAATCCCCGGGCGGCGCTGGCCTACGCGATCACGCACGCGGGGCACCCGGTGGTGCTGACGTCGCTGCTGCTCGCGGTGGGCTTCTCGGTGCTGTGCCTGTCGTCGTTCTCGCCGACGTTCCGAGTGGGGCTGTTGTCCGCGATCCTCGTGGGATACGCCGTCGTGCTCGATCTGCTGCTGTTGCCGGTGCTGCTCCTGGTCGTGGACCGGCGGTCGTGAGGCGGATCGGCCGACCCTCGACTTGCGTTCGACGCCACGCGGCGCGAATCTTCTCGTCGACGGTGTCGAATCGCCTCGTCATCTCGTTCGCACTCGCGGCGCTCGCGGCGTGCGGGAGCCCGGCTCCCGGCACCGAGGGTGCGGACTGCCCGAACGATCGCAACTGTCGGCCGGGGCTCTTCTGCGACGACGGGGTGTGTGCATTGCGTCCGCGCGACGGCGGCGTCGAGGCGCCCCGCGACGGCGGAGTGGTCGACGCCGGGCGGGACGCGGGCCCGAGGGACGGCGGTCCGTACGACGCGGGCCCGCGCGACGCCGGTCCGCGTGACGCCGGGTGCCCGTTGCCGCCGCAGCTCTCCGCGATCCAGCAGCAGATCTTCGGGCGCACGAACCAGCCGAACTGCAACCAGGGCAACTGCCACGGCGCGGCGCAGGCCGGGAACCTCCGCCTCGACTCACCGCTCGCGACGCTGCGCGCAGATCTCCTCGGACCGACGCGCGCGGGTCAGGCGAACGAGCCGAACATCGTGGTGCCCGGTGAGCCTCAGAACTCGCGCCTGATGACGATCATCTCGAACCGCAACCCGGGCGGTGGCGGCGGGGCAATGCCGCCGACCGGACTGCTCGAGGCCTGCGACATCGAGACGATCAAGGTGTGGATCGAAAACGGCGCACCGGAGTGACGCCGTCGCGTGCGCCGAACGCGTTGGCCTCGGGTGTACCGAGCGCTTCCTCCAGACGGCGCGCCGCGATGCGGAACGTGCGGCCGAAGTAGGGCCGGATGATCGGGTGCAGCGGGCGAAAGATCGCCCGGGGCGTGTACGAGATGCGCCAGTCGAGTCGCGTCCCGTCGCTCGTCGGCGTGAAGCGGTAGTCCTCGCCGAACGTCGTCACGAACGGGAGGCTGATCGCGCTCGCCGCGAAGGTGAGGCGGACGCCGGGGTCCCAACGGAGGAAGTGTTCGCGGAGCCACACGGCGTCGGTCTGGTACCAACGCACGCTGCCCGGTCCGTGCGGGGCGGCGGTCTCCCAGCCCGCATCGACGAAGTCCGGGAACCAGTTGGCTTCGTTCGAGAGATCGGTGATGGCGTCGAACGTCGCGAGGGGATCGGTGCGCGTGAAGATCGTGTGCTCGAAGGCCGACGGCGCGTCGTCGACCACGCGGGGATCGTCGTGCGGGAGGGCGTAGACGCGGCGGGGCGTGTTCACGAGGGGGTAGAGACGCCTCGCGAGATTTGTGACGGACGGAACGTCAGACGGGGCGAATCCCCGCCTCTTCGGCGAGGCGGGCGAGCTGGAGCTTCACGCGCTCGAAGCGCTTCCTGAGGGCGGCGGCGCGTCGGGGGACGTCGTCGTCGCCGCCGAGGACGCGCGCGATCGCCTGCCAGGAGAGGCCGCGGTCGATGCGGAGGATCAGCATCTCCTGGTCGTCTGGCTCGAGCCGTTCGCGGAGTCGGCGGTATTCGGACTTCACGGTGGTCGCGCGGTAGGGCGCGGTCGTGCTGCGGACCCGTGCGACGAGCTCGGACGCGAACCGCGAGATCGGGACGAGCGCGGGCGACTTGCGGCGGTGGTAGCGGGACCGGGCGTTGCGCGCGACTTGGTACAGCCAGGTGCGCCTCGTACGACGTCTTCGCAGAGCATGGAGAAGACGTCGTGTGCGTCTTGGGTCGTGGACTCGAGGGCGACGAGGTACCCGAGGAGCTCCGGTCCGTAGAGCTCGATCGCGCGCGCGACGGCGTCCCGATCCCGGCCCTCGGCGAGGAGCGCGCCGATCTCTTCGTCGGCGGTCACTCTTCGACTCGGTACAGGTAGTAGTCGTAGTGCGTGTCGACGAAGTGTGAGGGGTCGCGCCACCACTCGGACGAGATCATGTGGAGGATGTCGTCGTTGTAGACCTCGAACACGACGGAGCCGAAGTTGCCGCAGCACCAGCCGTCCACGTCCATCGCGTTGACGAAGAACCGGTAGGCGTCGGGGGTCTTGGAGACCGAGATGGAGCCTTCGTTGCGGTACAGATCGTCGCGCGGTTCGGTGACGCTCTCGTCTTCGACCTCGAGCCAGCGGTAGCCACCGCGCGGGTCGCGCGTGATCAGGACGGAGCCGATCTTGCCGCCCTTGGATCGCCATCGACCGACGATGTGGTCGAGGTCGTCGTCGTGGGGGCCTCGGTCGAACCACGCGATCGCGCCGACCGTCGCGGCGACGACGACGGCGACCGAGGCGACCGCGGTCAGCGCGCGGCGCCAACGCGCGCGGCGTCGGGCGCCCGCGAGCGACTCCCGGACGGCGTCGATCGCGCTCTCGAGCGCGGCACCGTCGGCGATGCGGTTGGCCGGATCCGCGGAGACCTCG
>JAUHYN010001288.1 GCA_030426505.1 bacterium
GAGGCCGAGCACCGCTTCGATCGGAAGCCGGATTACGGCGACTTGCTCCCCTGACGTAGCCTGAGGGGGATCCCCAAACTTGCGTAACATGCGCTGCGGGCCGAACATGATTTTCGGTTCGCCGTGCTCGACGCGTACATCATCGAGGAGATCAAGAAGCGGGAGGAGTCGCGCCGGATCCGCGATGACGCCGACCGCCCACGTCTCCACATCGAGATACCGGGCTGGCCGCGGCCGGACACGGACGTCGAGCGCCCCGAGGATCCAACGACCGAGGATCATCACGAGGACGAGGACCCGGCGCCCGACGCCATCCACATCGACCTGTAACGTGCTTGACTGATTCCTGGTTTCGGTCTGGATAGGGCCGAGCATGCTGGACATCACGCACATCCACGCCCGCGAGATCCTCGACAGCCGAGGCAACCCGACCGTCGAGGTGGAGGTCGGCCTCTCCTCGGGGGCCGAGGGGCGCGCCGGCGTGCCGTCCGGCGCCTCGACGGGCGCGCACGAGGCGGTCGAGCTCCGCGACGGGGACCCGGGCCGCTTCCTCGGCAAGGGCGTGCAGAAGGCGGTGCTCGCGGTGAACGAGATCATCGCCCCCGCATTGCTCGGCTACGACGCCGGCGATCCCTACGACATCGACGCGACCCTCCTGTCCCTGGACGGGACGGACAACAAGTCGAAGCTCGGCGCCAACGCGATCCTCGGCGTCTCGCTCGCCGTCGCGCGCGCCGCCGCGAACGCCTACGACCTCCCGCTGTATCGCTACCTCGGCGGCGTGAACGCGCGGCTCCTCCCGGTCCCGCTGATGAACGTCATCAACGGCGGCGAACACGCGGACAACGCGCTCGACATCCAGGAGTTCATGCTCGTGCCGAAGGGTGCGAGCTCGTTTTCCGAAGGGCTCCGCTGGGGTGTGGAGACGTTCCATCACCTGAAGAAGCTCTTGAACGCGCAGGGCCTCTCGACCGCCGTCGGCGACGAGGGCGGCTTCGCGCCGAACCTCCCGTCCAACCGCGCGGCCCTGCAGCTGCTGTGCGACGCGATCGAGAAGGCCGGCTACCGCCCCGGCGAGGACATCGCGCTCGCGCTGGACGTCGCCGCCACGGAGTTCTTCGCGAACGGCACGTACACGCTCGCCGCCGAGGGCCGCACCCTGTCCTCGGACGAGATGGTCGCGTACCTCGACGAGCTCGCGAGCGCGTTCCCGATCGTGTCGATCGAGGACGGCCTCGCCGAGGACGACTGGACCGGCTGGGCGAACCTCACCACGCGGATGGGCAAAGGCTGCCAGCTCGTCGGCGACGACCTCTTCGTCACGAACGTCGAGCGCATCCAGCGCGGCATCGACGAGAAGTGCGCCAACGCCGTCCTCGTGAAGGTGAACCAGATCGGCACCCTCACGGAGACCTTCGCCGCGATGGATCTCGGCCGGGCCCACGGCTACGGGATGATCGTGTCGCACCGCTCGGGTGAGACCGAGGACAGCACCATCGCCGACCTCGCGGTGGCGACCAGCGCCGGCCAGATCAAGACCGGCTCGGCGTCGCGCTCGGATCGCATGGCCAAGTACAACCAGCTCCTCCGCATCGAGGAGGATCTGGGCCCCGCCGCGCGCTACGCCGGCGGCGAGCTGTACTGATTCTCCCGAGGCCCGAAGGCCGCCCCGCGAGCCGTTCGTCCGACGCTCCACGCGTCACGCTCCTGTTACATTCCCCCGAATGCGCCGCACGCTCGGGCTCCTATCGACCCTCGCGCTGCTCCCCGCCTGCGGGGGGTGCAGTGACGATCCGCCCCCCGGTGATCTCGTCCGCCGCATCGCCGATCCCTCCCAGCTCGTCACGGGCGTGGAGGCGACCGGGCGCGTGGGCGACTACGTCCTCGACAACGGGGAGGTCCGCTTCGTGGTGCAGGAGCCCGGCTCGTCCACCGGGTGGGGGCTGTACGGCGGCAGCCTCGTCGACTTCGGCACGAAGCGCGACGACGGGCGGCCCGAGAACGACCTGTTCGAGGAGCTGTTCGTGCAGTGCGACCTGCGCGGGTTCGCGCCGCGCACCGTCGAGATCGTGAGCGACGGCGCAGGCGACACGCCGGGCGTGCTTCGGCTCGTCGGCGCGGACGCGGGCCTGCCGTTCCTCGACGCGCTCCTCCCGCGCGATCCGCTCGAGGTCACGATCACCGTGGACCTCATTCTCCCGCCGACCGGGCGCACGCTGGAGATCGACATCCGCGTGAAGGACGAGCGGCGCACGCGCGCGCGGGAGATCCAGTGCGGCGTCGTCCTGCTCCCCGGCGACGCGTACACGTTCGCGACCCCCGAGCGCGCGCTCGGCTCCGGCGTGGGCGGCGAGAGCGCCTACCTCGCGGCGTTCGGCGCGGACGCGACGACGAGCTACGTCCTGTACCGCCCCGACGACACA
>JAUHYN010001289.1 GCA_030426505.1 bacterium
CCGGAGTGGGGACGCATCACGGCGCGCTGGCAGCACTCGCTGTACCACGTGTACACGGTCGACGAGCACAGCATCGTCGTCTTCGATCACCTCAAGGAGCTGAAGCTCGGGCTCCACGACGACGGCGCGCGGCACTTCGCGCGCGTACTCGGCGATCTCCCGCGGCCCGCGGTCGTCTATCTCGCGGGGCTGCTGCACGACATCGGCAAGGGGTGGCCGCGCGGGGACCACTCGATCCGCGGCGCGAAGGTCGCGCGCGTGGTGGGGAAGCGCTTCGAGGAGGCGCGCCTCGACGCGTGGACGGAGGAGGAGACGCAGGACCTCGCGTGGCTCGTCGAGAAGCACCTGTTGATGTCGGACATCTCGCAGCGGCGCGACATGTCGGACCGGAACCTGATCGCGTCGTTCGCGGAAGACGTGCAGTCGGTCGAGCGGCTGTCGATGCTCTACGTGCTGACGTACGCGGACATGAAGGGGACGTCGCCGAAGGTGTGGACGGAGTGGAAGGGCGCGCTCCTCCGCGAGCTGTACGAGCAGGCCTTCGCGGTGGTCGGCGCGAGCTCACCGACGGCGGCGGCGCACTTCGAAGCGCGCCGTCGGCGCGCGCTGGTTTGGCTGCTCTCCGCGCGCGACGAGAAGAACCTCGAAGAGTCGACAGTGCGCGCGTTCGCGGAGCTGATGCCGGAGCGGTACATGCTGAGCTACCCGGCGCGGCGCATGCTGAGACACGTGGAGATGTGGCGCGACGTTAGTCGACGCGGCGGGCTCGCGGTCCACGTGCAGCACTTGAGGCGGGAGGGGAGCACGCGGCTGTCGGTGGTGTGCCCGGACCGGCCGGGGCTGTTGTCGATCCTCGCCGGCGTGCTCGCCGCGCACCGACTCCAGGTGTTGTCGGCGCAGATCTTCTCGATCGATCTGATGGACGCGAAGCCCGGCGACGGGCGCGCGGCGCTCGACGTGTTGTTCGTGCAGGACGAGCGCGGGCGCATCTGCGACGACAAGGCGCGCTGGGACGCGGTGCGGGCGGATCTCGAGCGCGCGCTGAACGGCGAGGTCGACGTGGCGGCGATCCTCGAGCAACGCCGGACGGGGTCGACGCTCGACCCGCGCCACCGCCCGAACGTGAAGACGGAGATCGACGTCCACGAGGAGGAGAGCGAGGACGAGACGGTGATCGACGTCTTCTGTCAGGACCACCTCGGCGTCCTCCACACGATCACGCGCTCCCTCGCGGACCAGGGGCTGTCGATCAGCCTCGCGAAGATCTCCACCCAGGGCGACCGGGTCGCGGACGGCTTCTACGTGACCGACGCGGTGACGGGGCGGAAGGTCACCGACAAGGCGCGCCTGGCGAAGGTGGTCGAGAACCTGGAGGCGGCGATCGCCTCCGCGACTTAAGGCTAAGCGAGCCGGTAGCCCAAGAGCCTCCGCTTACCGGCGGCGGCGGGCGCGGCGGCGCTTCTTGCGCTTCTTCTCGATGCGCGGGTCGTCCTTGCCGTCGAGGTGGAGGACGGAGAGGAAGCCGACGGTGCCCTTCGAGGACTGGGCGAGGACGAAGCCGTCGCGCGCCGGGAAGTCCGGGAAGACCGTGACGACTGCGCCCTTGCGGAGGCGCGCCGAGTGGCGGCCGGCGCTGGGGCGCGAGAAGAGGCGCGTGCGGCGGGGGAGGGTGCGCTCGATGCTCGCGCCGATGTTGACGCGGCCGAGGGCCTCCTCTTCGGGCGCCTTCGTCGGGCGCGGCGGCGCGATGAGCGGGACCTCTTCGGTCGCCTCGGGCGCAGGCTCCGGCGCGGCGACGGGCGCGGGCGCAGGCTCCGGCGCCACGGCGGCCGCAGCGACGGGCGCCAGCGGCGCGTCCTTGGTCGCCGCCTGCGGCTCGGAGCTCCGAACGTTGAGGAGTACGAGCACGAGGACCATCGCGAGCGCGTACGGCGCCGCGACCCAGATCAGCTGCTTCTTCCGCGGCAGCGCCTCGAAGCGGCGGATGGCCGCGACGGAGTGCTCGCCGAGCGACGACGCGAACCGGTAGCCGCGCTCCGCCGCGACGGTGGACGCGCGCCGCGCGTACTCACGGGCGCGGAAGAGGGCGTCGTTCTTGACGACCATCGCCTCCGCGATGACCGACTCCTCGCGCCGCACGTGGACGTCCGGCTCCCCGAACTCGGTCGGGGGCGGGAGCGGGAACTGCTTGAGGCTGCCGCCGACGGTGGGCTCACCGCGCGCGCGGCGCCCGAACGAGGGCGTCTGCGACGCCGGCCGGGACAGGCGGGGCGCGGTCCGCCGACGCACGGGCCGCGGCGCCGGGAGGGGCGCGCTCGGCGCCTCCTCGAAGGGCCACTTCTCGCGCTCCTCGGGCGGCGGGACGAGCTCGAGGTGGCGGCCGTCGCCCTTCGCGGGGAGCGGCGGCGGCTCGGGGATCTCG
>JAUHYN010000125.1 GCA_030426505.1 bacterium
GGTCGCCATCGCGGCCGTGACCCAAATGAACAGCGCGTCGACTCGGGACGCGAGGATGCGCCCGACCAACGTCTTCCCGGTCCCCGGCGCTCCGTGCAGGAGCACGCCGCGCCGGAACGGGATCTCCATCTTCTCGTAGACGTGGCGTCGCTCGAAGAAGCCGATCGTCTCGTCCTTCAGAGCGTCCTTCGTCGCGGCGTCGACGAACAGATCGTCCCAATCGTGCTCGCGCTCGAGCTCGAGCTCCTCGCCCGCCGCCGTCATGCGTCGGTTACCGAACGCCTGACGCCCCACGACCTCGCGCAGCCGCCCCACGAGTCTGGTGGCCCAGTCCGACTCGACGCCCACCGCCGACAGGTTGAGCAACACGGTGTGCGGGTCCGTGGCCTGCACCTCCAGCACCAACCACTTGTCGTCGCGACGGTAGAAGAACCGCGCATTGGAATAGACCGAGACCTCGTTGCCGGTGGCGTCGCGCAGCACGCGCTTCTGCACGCTCTGCGACTTCGCGGGCCGCGCGACCTTCACACACGTCCAGCCTTCGAGCTCGCGCCCGATCGCCGTATGCAACGCGGGGAGCAGCAGCGTCGGAAACGCTTCCGTGGTCCACGAGAAGTCTTCGGGGTTGCCGAGGAAGTGCTCGGCGCCCGCGCACTCCAACCGCCGCGCCTCTCTGAACGCGGAGAGGATACGCGTCATCAACGCCTCGGCGTCGGACGCCCCCGTCGCCTCCACGGTCAGCCGCACCGCTCGTGCGACCTTGAACCCTCCCGGCGTCGGCCCCTCGCGCCGAACCGAGACGCGACCTTCACTCATGGGGTCCACGACGGTGAAGTCGATCGGCGCCCCGGGCGCGTCGTCCGTCGGGTGGAACCACACCGCCGCGTCCGCAGCGGGGACGAGCTCGAGGCTCCGTAGCGCCTCGTGCAGCGATGGGAGGTGAGTCGGCTCGAGGAAGGTCTCGTGAACGGCCACGCGTGCGGATCTACTCGATGAGGCGGGGCGTGGGCCACCGTGCCCGCGGATTCGCCCCTGCGTTGCCGAACCGGCCCGGTTCGCGGGTCCAACCCGATGTGAAACGCACTCTGCTGTCCGCGCTGTTCCTCCCCGCCCTCGCCTGCGGCGGCTCCGCCGAGTTCGGCACCTCCACGCGCCGCATCATCGAAGGCCAAGCGAGCACGCGCGCCGACTACCCATCGACGGTCGCGCTGCTCTTCATCGAACGCGAACCCGGCTACGACGACTTCGCCGGGGTCGGATGCACCGGCACGTTGATCGCGCCGGACGTCGTGCTCACCGCCGCGCACTGCACCGACGACCTCGAGCTGTTGATGGAGTATCCGGACCTCACGATCGAGACGTACATCTCGTTCGAGTCCGACCTCGCGGACTTCGGGCTCGCGTCGACGCAGCTCCCCGCCGACGCCGTGCAGGTCTCGGCGCAGGCCGTTCACCCCGGCTACGTCGGCAACTCGGTCGAGCCCCAGCCCGGCCTCGGTCAGGATCGCGACATCGGGCTCCTCCTCCTCGAACACCCCGTGCGTCAGGTCGTGCCCGCTGCGCTCCCCACGCCCGCCGCCGACGCGCGCGTGCAGCCGGGCGCTCCGGTGATGATCGTCGGCTACGGACAGCGCGAGCGACAGGCGCAGTCCGAGCTGTACGGCGCGAAGTTCCATGCGTCGACGTTCGTGCAGGAGGTCGGCCCCGAGGAGCTCCAGGTCGGAGGCACGCGCGACTCCACGACCGTGGGGCCGAGCAAGTGCTACGGCGACTCGGGCGGGCCGACGTACCTCGAACACGACGGGGCGACGGTCGTCGTCGGCGTGACGAGTCGTTCGTACAACCTCCACGAGGACTGCGACGAAGCCGGCATCGACACGCGCGTCGGGCCGTTCGTCGGGTGGATCGGCGAGACGATGGACGCGTGGTGCGCGGCCGGCCTGCGCGTCGACTGCGATCCGGAGCCACCGAAGGAGCCGCCGATGGAGCCCGAGACGCCCGAGGAGCCCGAGACTCCGATGGAGCCCGAGACGCCGGAGGAGCCACCGATGCAGACGCCGATGGATCCCGTCGAGACGCCGACGGAGCCCGTGGAGCCCGCGCCGGAGCGCGGTCAGATCCAGACGCTCGATCCGCAGGGGTGTACGGCGGCCGGCGCGGGCGGATTCGGTGCGCTGTGGCTCTTGCTCCCGGGGATCCTCGCCGCGCGCGCGCGGCGCCGACGCTGATCGCCTTCAGCCCCCGTCAGGCCACGTGTCCAGGTTGCGGATGCGGATTCGCGTCGCGCCACGTACGCTCGACGCCGCATGACTTCGCTGCTCGACGCCCCGGGCCACGTCCTCGCCTCGGACTCCAAGACCGTCGTCCCGCATCCGTTCGACGTCCCCGCCGGAGTCCGCGCGCTCGAGCTCGCCTTCGACTACGGCCCGCGGCGCTGCACCGACGCCGACGTCATTCGCCCGCTCGTGCGCGCCGCCGTAGAGACCCACCTCGCGACGCACGCCCCCGCGCGGCGCGCCGAGATCGAGGCGCGCCTCGAGAGGGTCGAGCGCCGCACGATCGAGAGTGGCCTCAACAACCTCCTCAACGTCACGCTGATCGATCCGAACGGCGTGTGGCGCGGTCGTTGGGATCGCAACCCGTCGTCCGCGAGCGGCGCGCTCACGGTGTCCGAGTCGAGCGCGTCGAAGGGCTTCCTCCCCGGCGCGATCGGAGCCGGCCGCTGGACCGCGGTCGTCGAGATCCACGGCGTGTTCGGCGCGCCCGTCGACTACCGCCTCCGTGTCGCCGCGACCGCGCCGACGCCCGAAGCATCGCGCGCGACGACGGACGTCGAGCCCGGCCGCCCGCACCGCACGAACTGGGGCGCCGCGGGCGCGCGCTGGTTCCTCGGCGAGATGCACTCGCACTCCGTCCACAGCGACGGCGCGCACGAGGTGGTCGAGCTCGCGCACCGCGCGAGTCGCATCGGCCTCGACTTCCTCTGCCTCACCGATCACAACGCGACGTCCGGCTTCCGCGAGATCGACGGCCTCCCGATCACGATCGTGCGCGGCTCGGAGCTCACCACCTTCTCGGGTCACCACCCGTTCTACGGGCTCGAACGCACCGAGCCGTGGCACGAAGACGGCGCGGTGCTCCCCTTCGCGACCGTCGCGCGCCGCGCGCGCGAACGCGGCGCGCTGGTCTCGATCGCGCACCCGTTCAAGCTCGGCGACCCGCTATGTACGGGCTGCCGGATGACCGCCGACTTCACCGCCGACGACATCCACGCGATCGAGGTCTGGTACCGCAGTTGGGACGGCGCGGACTGGGACAACCTCGCGGCGTACGAGGTGTGGAACGCCGCGTGGGCCTCCGGCAAGCGCCTCACCGCGCTCGCCGCGCGTGACTGGCACGGGCCCGCGCAGGAGACGCCGTTCCCCGGCGACGAGCCGTTTACCGCCGTCCTCGCGGAGGACGCGTCCGAAGCCGCGATCCTCGCGGGTCTCCGCGCGGGGCGCGTGATCATGACGGGCGGGCCGCTGCTGACCGTCGAGGTCGGCGACGCGACGATCGGCGACACCATCGCGCACCGCGATGACCTCGTGATGACCTGCCGCATCGCGTCGCGCGAGCGCGGCTCGCAGCTCGTCGTCTACCGCGACAACGAGCGCTTCTTCACCGCGCCGGTCGTCGAGGACGGCACGACGCTCGTCTGCGCCGCAGCGCCACCCGGGTGGTACCGCGCGGAGCTGCACCTCGACGGTCGCCCGCGCGCGATCACGAATCACCTGGTCGTCGCGTCATGATGCACCACCGGATCCTCGCCCTCGAAGAGCGGCTCACCGAGCTGGAAGCCTTCCGCGACATCGCGCGCGTCCCGTTGAGCGGGACCTTCACGTACGGCGGCGAGACGGTCCCGATCCAAATCGGCGACCCGTGGCCGAAGCGCGCGGTCCCAGTGACGATGCGCTTCGAAGCGAAGGTACCCGAGGCGTGGGCGCGCGCGCGTCTGCGTATCCGTTGCGGCGGCGAGGCGCTCGTCCTCGTGGACGGCCACGCGCGCTTCGCGCTCAACCCGTACCACGACGAGCTCGCGCTCCCCGACGAGCCCGCCGGCGCGACCTTCGCGATCGAGCTCGAGGCGGTGCCGCGCGGTTTGATCGGGACGCCCGTGAAGGCGCCCGCGCTCGACGAGGCCGCGCTGATCCTCCCGGACCTCGTGGTGCGCGAGATGTACGTGACGGCCGCGGCGACGCTCGCGGGCGCGCGCGTCCTCGCCGAGCGCGATCACCCCGCCGCCCCCGAGCTCCTCGATACCCTCGAGCGCGCGTTGATCGCGATGGATCTCCCGCGCGGCCCGTCGGACGCGTACCTCGCGCGGCTCGCGGCGCTGCCGGTACCCGCGGACGTGGAAGCGGGCGCGATCCACTCGCGCGCGGCCCACCAACTCTCGACGCTCTGGGAGGAGCCGACGTTCGACGCGGAGCCGCTCGCGCTCGACGCCGAGGCCCACGCGCGGATCGACGCCGCGCACGGCGCGCTGCGGTTCGCGCTCGATCGCCTGCGGGCGCGTTACCCGTCCGAGGGGCGCGTAAACCTGATCGGCCACTCGCACATCGACGTCGCGTGGCTGTGGCCGATCGCCGAGACGCGCCGCAAGGTGCGGCGCACGTTCGCGACGGCGGTCGAGATTCTCGATCGTCACGAACACTTCCGCTTCGCGCAGTCGAGCGCGGTGCTCTACGCGTGGATCGAGGAGGACGATCCAGAGCTCTTCGCCCGCGTGCGCGAACACGTCGCGTCGGGGCGCTGGGCGATCGTCGGCGGGTCGTGGGTCGAGCCCGACGGCAACATCACGACGGGCGAGTCGACCGTGCGCCAGTTCCTGTACGGGCAGCGCTTCTTCGCGTCGCGCTTCGGTCACACGGCGAACATCGGCTGGCTCCCCGACACGTTCGGCTACGCCGCGAACCTCCCGCAACTCTTCGCGGGCGCGGGGATGCCGTTCTTCACCACGACGAAGCTCCACTGGAACGAGACGAACCCGTTCCCGTACGACCTGTATCGGTGGGAGGGCCTCGACGGCACGTCCGTCGTCGCGCACACGTACAAGAACCTGAACCCGGACATCACGGACCCGCGCCACGCCGACGCCGCGTGGCGAGGCTTCCGCCAAAAGGCGATCGCGGACCGCACGATGATGACGTTCGGCTGGGGTGACGGCGGCGGCGGTCCGACCGAGCCGATGGTCGAGACGTACGAACGACACCGCAGCTTCCCGGTGCTCCCCGCGTTGACGATGGAGCCGCCGGAGGTGGCGTTCGAGGGGATCGATCGCAGCGAGCTCCCGGTGTGGCGCGGCGAGAAGTACCTCGAGTTCCACCGCGGGACGTTCACCGCGCAAGAGCGCCTCAAGCGCTTCATCCGCCGCCTGGATCGGCGCGTCGTCGAAGCAGAGATCGCGTCGTCCCTCGCATGGCTGCTCGCGGGCCGCGACTACCCGACCGCGACGATCGACCCCATCTGGCAGACGCTACTCGTCAACGAGTTCCACGACATCCTGCCCGGCTCCTCGATCGCCACCGTGGCGCGCGAAGCCGAGGCCGAGCTCGAGGCCGCGCTGTCGGCCGCGACGCACCTCCGCGACGAGGGCCTCACGGCGCTGCTCCCGAGCGGCGGTGACGAGCAACTCGTCGTCTTCAACCTCTCGTTCGAAGATCGCCCGCTGGTCGTCGAGGTGCCGCGCGCGCCGGCGGGCTTGCCTTCGCAACCCACGGAGGGCGGCGCGCTCGTGGTGGGTGACGCGAAGGTCCCCGGGCTCGGCGTCGGTGTGTTCGAAGCGCTCGCCGCTCCGCCGCCGGTGGAGGTCGACGGCCTCACGATGGACAACGGGCGCCTCCGCGTCACGGTGGCCGACGACGGAACGCTCGCGTCGGTCTTCGACCGCGAGCACGACCGCGAGATCCTCGACGGGCGCGGCAACCAGGTCGTCGCGTACGAAGATCTCCCGCGCGCCTACGAAGCGTGGGAGATCGACGAGCGCTACGAGGTCGGCGGTCGGGAGCTCCTCGCGACCGAGCCGTGCGAGGTCACCGAGTCCGGGCCACTGCGCGCGAGCATCCGCGTGGTGCGCCTCGCACGCGACGGCGTGATCACGCAGCACTACCGCCTCGTCGCGGGCTCGCGGCGGCTCGACATCGAGACGCACATCGACTGGAACGGGCGCCGCACGATGCTGCGCGCGCGCACGCCGCTCGCGATCCGCACCACGGACGCGTCGTACGAGGTCCCGTTCGGGACGGTGACGCGACCGGTTCACACGAACACGTCGTGGGACCGCGCGAAGTTCGAGGTGCCGGCGATGCGGTGGGCCGACCTGTCCGAGCACGGCTACGGCGTCAGCCTGTTGAACGACGGACTGCACGGTCACGCCGCGCGCGAAGGGACGCTGTCGCTCACGTTGATGCGCACGCCGATCTATCCGGACCCCGCGGCCGGCGACGGCACGCACGACTTCACGTACGCGCTCCACCCGCACGCGGGGAGCTGGCAGACCTCGACGCTCGGCGAAGCCGACGCGCTCGACGCGCCCCTCGTCGCGACCGTCGCGCGGACCGCACTCGAGACGACGCGCTGGTTCGCGCTCGACACCCCCGCGCTCCGACTCGCGGCGCTCAAGAAGGCGGAGGACGCCGAAGCCCTCGTGGTCCGGGTGTACGAGGCGATGGGCTCGCGCGGGCGCGCGGCGCTCGAAGGTCCGGCGGCGCTCGGCGAACGGAGGCGCGTAGATCTGTTGGAGCGGCCCACAGCGGAGGCGGGCCTGGACTACGTGCCGTGGCGCGTCCTCTCCGTCCTCTGGGAACGACATTAGCCCCCGCGCCGGAGGAACGCGTCGCGCGCGATCGCGGCGAAGCGCTCGCGGACGAACCGATGTGCGACGTCGTCGTCGTGGCGTTCGTGCCAGGCGAGGTCGATCGGCTGCTTCGCCAGCGCGCGCGGCGCAGAGAAGGTGCGGAGCTTCGCTCGCTCCGGCGCGCGGCGCGCGAGCGGCTCCGGCACGTAGGCGATCAGATCCGTCGAGGCGACCAGGGGCGGCACCGCCGTGTACTGCGGGACCGAGGCCACGACCCGCCGCGCGCGGCCCTGCTCCGCGAGCGCGCCGTCGAGCGGACCTCGCGTCCGACCGGAAGCGGAGACCATCACGAACCGCTGCCGCTCCGGCCTCGGGCGCTTCTCCCGGAACATCGGGTGGCCGCGCCGCGCGATCCCCACGAAACCCACGTGCCCGAGCGCGACCCGACGCAGCTCGGTCGGCCCGGCCCCGAGCCCGGTGAGCACGAGGTCCACATCACCGCGCGCCAACCGCTCGATCTCTTGGTCGGCCGTCGTCCACTCGAGGCAGGCGATCGTGAGGCCGGGCGCCTCGCGCCCGAGCACGCCGAGGAGCGACGGGAGGAGCGTGGTCATCGCGAGGTCGATCATCGACAGCCTCAGCGTCCGCTCGATCCGTTCGAGCGGGACCGCGTCCTCGGTGGAGGCGAGCCGACGGACGTCCGCGAGGACGCGCGCCAGCGGGTCGGCGAGCGCTTCGGCGCGCGGCGTGAGCGTCATGCCTCGGCCCTTCCGCGCGAGGAGCGCGTCGTCGAAGAGGTCGCGGAGGCGCCCCAGCGCGTGACTCACCGCCGGCTGGGTCATCGAGAGGCGCTTGGCCGCGCGGGTGACGCTCCGCTCACGGAGGAGCGCGTCGAGGATGACGAGGAGATTGAGGTCGACACCGCGTAAATTCTCCATGGGCATATCGAATCATATGAATCATCGATTGGATTCATAGTCACTCGGGGCGCTAGAGTCGGCCTCGATGCGTCGCGTCGTCGTCACTCTCCTCGCTTCGTTCGTGGTCCTCCTCGGTCTCCTCGGCGTGACATTCCTCCCGGCCCAGCTCGAGGTCGCCGATCTCTCTGACGTCGACGCGCTCCCGCCCGCCTCGCCGCCGCCCGGCACCGCCGTCTACGCGCTCACCACGGCGACGGTGGACTCGAACGCGATGTTCGCGTTCCGAGGCGGCTCGCCGAACGACCCGCGGCCGTTCGCGATGACGGCGTTCCTCGTCGAGCACCCCGAGGGTCGGTTGTTGATCGACGCCGGCACCGGCGAACACGGCGAAGCCCACTTCGGCGCGCAGTCGATCCTGATGCGGTCGACCAGCGAGTACACGCCGGGGCGATCACCGAAGGCCCAGCTCGAAGCGGCGGGCGTCCCGACGAGCTCGATCGCGATCGTGCCGACGCATGCGCATTGGGATCACATCAGCGGCGTGGAAGACTTCCCGGGGTCCGCGGTGTGGATGCCAGGCGTGGAGGCCGACTTCATCGCGAGCGGCGACGCGAGCGCGGCACTCGCGCGCGAGGTCGTCGACCCGAAACGCATCGAGCGCTACGACTTCCCGGACGGCCCCTACCTCGGCTACGCCAAGAGCCGCGACGTGTTCGGCGACGGCGCGGTGGTCCTCGTCCCGGCGCCGGGCCACACGCCCGGATCGATCGTCGCGTTCGTCGCGACTTCGAACGGGCGGCGTTACGCGTTCGTCGGTGACGTCGTCTGGCAGCGCGACGGGATCGAGCTCCCCGCGGAGCGCCCGTGGCTGTCGCGGTGGCTGGTCGACCACGACGCCGCCGCGGTGCGGAGCGCGATCGGGCACCTCGCCGCGCTCGCCCGGCGCTTCCCGGAGCTGGTGATCGTCCCGGCGCACGACCCGCGCTCGGCCGGCGAGGTCCCCCCGCTCTCGGCGCGATCCAAGGGTTGATTCGAGTGCGCGTGTGACCCGAAGCACGGGTCAACTACCCGGAATCACTCGCCGGCGTGTTTAGCGCACATTCAACCACTGTTCCACGCATCAGCGCACTCCCGGGACCGATAACTCGACCGTGGCGCGGATCTTCACCGACCGCCCCGGCGCTCTGCCGTTCTCGGCCCCGACGGACGCTCCGTCGGGCCCCCGCATCGATCTGACCGCGGTCGCCGCGGACGCGAATCGCCGCCTCACCGACGGCGCCGCCCTCGCGGCCGCGATGGCGCGACGGCTCCCGCTGTTCCGTCCGACGTTCGACCGCCAGATCCCGCACCGCCTCGCGCAAGACGTCGTTCGCGCGCGGCTCCTCCCGCTCCTCGAGCACGTCGCGCGCGAGAAACTCGCGCATCGCAAATCGCGCGCCGAGGGCCTCCCCGAACAGCTCGACGCGCTCCTCGAGCGCGCGCAACACCTCGCGATGGACACCGGCGACGCCGACAGCCTCTTCTCGAGCGTCGTCGATCTCACCCAACGCCTCGAGCGCTTCCTGGGCGACGTCGACTTCGTGAGCTTCGGGCAGATCGGGTTGGTCGGTCAGCTCCGCTCGCTGTCCACGATGATGCGCACGTCGCGCGCGCTGTGGACGTCGGTCCGCGCGGGCTACGCGTTCAAGGATCCCGAGCTCCGTCGCCAGGGTCTCCGCGTCATGGCGCGCTCCGAGGCGCTGTTCGCGCGCGCCGCGCAGGGCCACGACATCACCCGCGACCTCGACCGCCTCGAGGCGCAATACACCAAACTCGTCCGTGGCCTCGAGCACGCGACGTCGCAGCCGCTCGGCCTCCCCGAGCCGCGGCACTTCGACACCGCCCGCCGCGTCTGGGACTACCGGCAACGCGCCGAGGCCGAGATCCTCGAACGCGACGGGCGCACCGGCCGCCTCACCAACCGTGAGCTGTACGACGACCTGAAGACGAACGGTCTCCCGCCGCGCCTCCTCCGCGAGGAGATCGACGCGCATGTCCTCCCCGCCGTGCGCGGGATGCTGAAAGAGGTCGAGAGCCAGCGCGGCATGCTCCCCGATCGCATCCGCCGCCGCGGTCATCGGATCGAGCAGCTCCTCTCCACGCTCCTCCTCGCCCCGAAGATCGACATCGACATCGCCGAGGAGCGCGTCATCGAAGCGCAGGAGGAGATCTCCAAGCTCCTCGCCGACGTCGAGCGCCTCGTGCGCCCCGCGGACGGTCTCGCGCGCAAGCTCCGCACCGCGAACGACGCGCTGATCGGCCTGCGCGGCCTGTTCGTCTCCATCCGCCTCGTCCAAGCCATGCAGGACCCGGCGCTCGCCGACGCGATCAGCTCGATCGCCGAGGACGCCGAGGCGCTCCTGAGCGGCAAGGTCTCGATCGCCGACCTCCCCACCCGGCTCGACGAGCTCGACGCGCGCATCGACGCCCTCGACGAGTCGCTGCAAGGCAGGTTGCGCATCGAACAGACCCCCGGCCTCGGCGAGGTCCGCGACGCGCTCGCCACGCTCCGGCGCGTGGTCCGCGTGCGCATCGCCGCCGACGCCGCGATGAACCCCGCGATGCGCGCCGCGGTCGACGCCGTACAGGACATCGGGATGTCCGCGGACGTCCGCGGCCCCATCTTCGACGAAGCGATGGGTCAGCCGCTCCTGGACGCCACCGTCGGGATGACCGTCGCGCTCCGCGAGCTGGAGCTCGGTTTCACGTTCTCGGAGGTCGGCGCCGGCCTCGAGCGCATGCTCCGCGGGGAGTCCGAGGGCGAGGTGAGCGCGCTCGTCGCGAAGTCCCCGCTCGCGTTCCTCGCGAACGCCGAGTTCGAGAAGGCGCTCGCGCGGTTCGACAACTTCGTCGATCGCGTCGACACGCCGGAGGGCCGCGCGTTCGTCGACCGCTCGCTCGACATCTTCCGCGCGGTCTACGAGGTCGAGAAGGACCAGATCGCCCACTTCGCCGCGGTTGTCCCGCCGAGCGAGCGCGTACGCGTCGCGGGCGGCATCACCGAGTACCTCGTCCGCGCCACGTCGATCCTCCTCGAGTGGATCTCGGTTCAGCTCGCGGACCCGACCGGCGAAGCCGTCGCCGACTTCCTCGACCTCATGGTCGACGAGTCCGCGCAGGACATCGACCAAGTGCGCGCGACGGTCGACGCCGAGGCGTTCGGCAAGAACGACGTCGTCTCGGTGCGCGCGCGCATGAACGAGAAGGCGCGCTCCGAAGCGAAACGCGCCGGTGTCCGTCAGCTCGGCAGCCTCGGCACCCGCCTCTCGGAGGGCCCGGGCGGCCCGTACGCCGCGCGGCTCCGCGCCGAGCGCACACGCCTCGAAGAGACGCTCGAGTGCGTACTCACCACGGACACCGCGCGGACCGCGCTCCACGACGTCCTCTCGGACCTGAACGCGGCCGTGAAGATGAGCGTGAACCTCGTCCAGGTGTTCGGTGCCGCGAGCAACGAGCTGATGGACGAGGAGGAGCGCCGCCGCGTCATCAAGACGTCGGTCGAGCGCATGGGCCCGACGTTCATCAAGGCGATGCAGTCGCTGGTGAACATGGAGGCGCTCATCCGGAAGATGTCGCCGGACGCGCTCCCGCCCGCCGGCGACCCGGTCATCGAGTCGCTCAAGCAGCTACAGGACGAAGTCACGCCCCTCCCCTGGGACATGATCGAGGATCGCATCCGCGCATCGTTCGGTATGGGCCCCGACGATCGTCTCGTCGACGGCGACGGCGAGCGCGGCAAGTTCGTCTCGATCGATCGCGCCGCGCTCAAGAGCGGCTCGATCGGTCAGATCCACCGCGCGCGGATCCGCGTGGAGAGCGAAGACGGCGAACGCATCCAGGACGTCGTCGTGAAGGTCCTCCGCCCCGGCGTGGAGGAGCAGTTCGAGAACACCATCCGCGCGACGCGCCTGACGCTCTCGGTGGTCGGCGAGCTCCTCCGCCTCGACAAGAACGGCGAGATCTTCGGTGAAATCAAAGCGAGCGCGGAAGCGCGTCTGCCGCTGATCGAGAAGGGCCTCTACGGCTTCATCGAGTCCTTCCGGATCGAGACGGACTTCCCGAACGAGAAGAAGAACATCGCGCGGTTCGAGAAGCTCTTCCGCTCGGACCCGAACGTCGTCGTCCCCGAAGTCTTCGACTCGCACACGCAGGGCTCCGTGCTCACGATGCAGGAGCTCAACGGCTTCAAGCTCTCCGCGTGGACGGATCGCTTCGCTTACGCGAAAGAGCAGCCGCGCTTCGCCGAAGAGCTCGGTCGCGTCCCCGCCGGCGAAGAGCCGGTGCGCGCGAAGCGGTGGGCGCGCGAGACGCTCGGCCTCGAAGCGGTGCAGGCGCGCCCGACGAAGTCGCGGCGGAGTTGGGCGGAGTTCGAGGTCCAGGGCCTCGA
>JAUHYN010001290.1 GCA_030426505.1 bacterium
GGTCGCCGAGGATCTGCAGCACGATCTCGAGCACGCGCTGGCGGACGTCCGGCAAGCGCATCGGCGGCAGCGGCAGCGAGATGTCGTCCATGACGATGCACACCTTCATGGACGGCTCGAGGAGGGCGTACAGCGGCTCCATCTCCTCGGGGTGGTTGAGCGCGTAGCGGATCGCCGCGTCCGGGTGCGGCAGACCCTTGATCGGCGGGTTCGGGTAGATGACCCGGGTGCCGATCGGCAGGTGCTCGTACAGGAAGTCCTCGCCCGAGTGGATGATGCGGGGAGCGCTGTCCGAGTCGATGTAGACGACGTTGTCTTTCTCGCGCGGGATCACGTCGCGTGCGCTTTTCGGCGGGCGCGGGGGCGCAGTCAACCGACAACGTCGCTCCCCGGTGTTTGGGCGCCCGGCGGGCGCCGGGCCAAACCCCCGAAGCGCGGGTCGAGGTCGACAAGCCGGGCGCGCTGGCCTATCCGTGGTCCGATGATCGTCACCAACCTGACGAAAGGTCCGCTGCGCGTCCCGCTCGGGAAGGGCAAGGTCCTGCACCTCGCGCCGCTCGGCACCGCCCACGTCCTGCAGGCGGCGACCGAGCACCCGGCGTTCCAGAAGCTGGTCGACGCCGAGAAGATCTCCGTCCGCTCCGAGAACGACGACCCGGGCGCCGACAAGAGCGGCCGCGAAGGGAGCGACGCCGGGACGCAGCCGGCGCGAATCCAACGCAAGGGCCTGCGCTGAGCTTCGACGCGCGCGACGGCGGAGTCGGGCTTCAGAACGCGAAGGTCACCGCGAACGGCGCACGCATCGGCGGCGCGCCGATCTCCGGATCTTCCGGCGGGCGCACCGGGGCGCGCGCGCTCGGCGTCCACACCGGGCGCTCGCCCTCGCCGATCTCCCGGGTCATCGCGCCGCCGATCACCGCGGCGATCGGGACGAGGAACAGGTCCACGAACAAGATCGCGCTCGCGGCGTCCTCGCTGGACTGACCGGCGCCGAGCGCGGCGGCGATCAGTAACGCGTTGACCGCGCCCGCGCCGAGGTAGGGGCCCCAGAAGCCGTAGTCCCAGTCGTCGCTGCCGGTCATCAGACCGTAGAACGGGAGCGTCGCGAAGAGCGGCGCGACGAACGTGTCGATGCCGAGCACGGTCGCGATGGTCCCGCCCTCGGTGAAGCTGCCGGTGACGAACGAGAAGAACACGAGCCGATACGCGAGCAGCGCGATCGCGCCGCCGAGCCCGCCGGTGACGAGGAGGCCGCCGTCGTTCGAGCGCGGGATCTCCTCGGGCGCGACCCAGCGCGGCGGGGGGCGGCCTCCCTCGTCGCGGCGCACGTCATCGCCGCTCAGCCGGCTCGCGCCGCGGCGTTCGCCTCCGCTCCCCGCGTCACGCGCCGTGCTCGACGTGCGCGTCACGAACCGCGGCGCATCGCCGACCGACGAAGTCGAAGTCTCCCCGGGGCCGGTCGCAGCGACCGCCACGAACAGCGCGATCGTCGCTGCGGTCATTCCTTGCCGCTGAAGTAGTCGCTGCGCTTCGCGTACAGGATGTTGAACGTGGTGAAGGAGCCCTGGATGCGGCGCAGGTAGCCGGTCAGCTCCGGCACCAACGGGAGCAGCGGATCCGAGCGGACGATCGCGTCCTCGAGCTCCTCCATCGTCGTGCGCATCGACTCGAGCATCGCGAAGAACCGCTCGTTGTCGATTCGCTTCGTCGTGCGCTGCCCGTCCGTGACCTCGGTCTTGCCGCCCTCGAAGCGCCCCGCCATCTCACGATCACTCGAGCTCATCTCGTTGCGCAGCAGCGACACCAACACGCGCCGCAGCTCCGCGGCGTCGTCGGTACCGACGTCGACCTCGCGCGGGACCGGCGGGCGCTCCACCGGCATCTTCGGCGCGCCGCTCTCGCGCGGCGCCGCGGGCGCGCGGACCTGGACGAGCTGCCCCTCCTCGGACCGTTTCATCACCCGGGCGGCCCCGGCCCGCTTCCGGCGGCGCGACCCGGCGCTCGTCGTGGGCTGGTAGGTGAACTGCCCGCGGGGTTTGTAGAGGTCGCACTTTCTCAGAGTGGCCGGGACGCGGGGCAGCTCCGCCCGCAGGCGGCAGGAGCCGGCCGCGACCTCCTCGCCGGGGCGGGGATCGTCGGATTTCCAGGCGATACAGCTGCCGCAGACCCCCGGTGCGTCGAACCAGGATTCAGGGTCCATCGGGTCCTTGTCGTCCGCCATGCCTCGATCCGGGATGGAAGCACCGCCCCCGCTCGCGAGCAAGGCCCAGGCGCGTGACCGCGGGTACGTCGTTTGACGGAAGTCTCCGCTTTGACCGGGGTTTGGCGGACCGCCTACGATATCCGGCAATATGGTGCGAGTGCCCCCCATCGGGCGAGGCGTGAAGATTCGCGTCGCCGTCGTTGGTCTCCTCACGGC
>JAUHYN010000126.1 GCA_030426505.1 bacterium
CGCGCCCCGCACCTTGAACGCGCCGGTGGGTTGGAGGTTCTCCAGCTTGAGGCGGACCTGTCGTGTCGACGAACTCGCCGCGGACGCGGCCAGCGGCGTGCGCAGCGCTTCCGTCGCGGGGCGCGCGTCGTCGACGAGGCGAGGGTCGATCACAGGACGGGCTCCTCGGCGGTGTCGAAGGCGAAGTCCGCGACGCGCGCGAACACGCGCGAGGCCCCGAACACCGCGAAGCCCGCGGCGAGGCCGGGGAGGATCTCGAACACGCTCGCGCCGAGCCCGACCTCGCGCCACACGATGACCGTGGTGAGGCCCACGACGATCTGCGTGAGCGCGGTCTTCGCGCCGACTTCGACGTCGTACAGGCGGAGCAGCAGCAGCGGGCCGAGGCCGGCCGCGAGGCCGGACCACGCGATGAACACCAGCTCGAGCACGCTCGTCGGGCCCCACAGCGCGATGGCGAGGCACGTGAACGTGATGAACAGCGTCCCGGCCTTCGCGAAGACGTAGTTCTTGCCGATGCGCGGCACGAGGTCCTGCGTGAGCGCGGCGGAGCACGAGAGGACCAGCGAGTCCGCGGTGGACATCGTGGAGGCAAAGATGCCGGCGAGGATGATGCCGACGAGGACTTCGGGGAGGAGCTGACCGGCGAGGGTCGGCATCGCGAGCTCCGGATCGAACGCGGCGGTGTCGGGGATGAGGACGCGGGCGTACAGCGCGACCATCACGGCGGCGGCGGAGAACGGGATGTAGCCGGCGAAGTAGACGCGGCGCGCGCGGCGGATCTCCGAGGGGTCGCGGATCGACATCGAGCGGACGAGCACGTGCGGCGCGCCGACCGCGCCGAAGCCGCCGGCGATCCAACCGAGGAAGTACAGGCCGAAGCCGAGCGCGAGGTCGTCGGGGACGAGCTGCACGAGCGCGGGGTCCATCGCGGCGAGCTTGCCGTAGAGCGCGGTGGGGCCGCCGACGTCGGCCATCGCGTAGCCGAGCATCAGGATCATCGCGGCGATCATGACGACGGCCTGCACGGCGTCGGTCCAGATCGACGCGCGGATGCCGCCGGAGAAGCAGTAGACGAGCACGACGACCGCGCCGATCACGGCGCCCGTCGCGTGGCCCCAACCGAAGAACACGGTGAGCGCCTTGCTCCCCGCGGAGAGCTGCGCGGCGCCGTACACGCTGAGGAAGACCAACGTCATGAGGCCGGCGGCCTTCACGATGCGGTGGTCGGACTTCTTGCCGTCGTGGCCGAGGAGCGCCGGGACGGTGACGGCGCCAACGGCTTCGGAGCGGCGGCGCACGCGCTCGTGGACGAAGCGCCACACCATGTAGTCGCCGACGGTCCAACCGACCGTGAGCCACAACGCGGAGAGGCCGTACAGGTACGTGAAGCCGATGAGGCCCATGAACATGTAGCCGGAGAAGTTCGTCGCGACGGACGACAGCGCGGTGAGGACCGGGTGAACGCCGCGGCCCGCGAGGAGGTAGTCGTCGACCTCCGACTTCTTCTTCACGACGGCGGCGGCCCCGACGGCGGCGAAGGCGAGGAGGAAGAGGCAGAAGCTGATCATCACGGTCATGGCAGGGAGGGGTATCGACTCGCGGGCCCCCGAGTTGCGCCAGATGTGTACAACTGACCCCGAAATGGGGCCGCGAACCGACGGGTATACCTCTAAAACGGACGATTTCGTATACAATTGCGCGCGGACGCCGATAAGGAGCCGCTCATGACGCCCGCCGCCGCCGCCGTCGATCTGCTCTCCGGACGGGAGCGCCTCGACGTCATCCATCGCGAGATCCGTCGCCGGATCTGCACGCTCGAGTACGCGCCCGGCGAGGCGCTCAAGGAGACCGCGCTCGCCGAGGAGTTCGGCGTGAGTCGCACGCCGATGCGCCAGGTGTTGCAGCGGCTCGAGTTCGAGTCGTTGGTCGAGAGTCGGCGCGGCGTGGGCACGCTCGTCACGCGCGTGGAGTTCGACGCGCTCCGCGAGGTGTACGAGCTGCGCATGAAGCTCGCCGAGATGATCGGTGAGCTGAGCCCGCGCGCACCGACCGCCGAGGACATCGCGGCGATGGAGGTGCTCGAAGCGCGTTGCCGCGCGCTGCGCGACACGCAGGACTCACGCGAGTTCGCCGCGCTCAACCTCGACTTCCACGAGTGCCTGATGACGCTCGTGGGGAGCGCGCCGCTGCGCGAGACGCTCAGTCGTCAGTTCCACCGCACCGCGCGGATCTGGCTGAGCTGGGACGAGGCCCTCGACTGGGCGGAGGAGATCGATCGCTTCGAGCGCGAGATCGGCGAGCTGCTCGTCGCGCTGCGCGTCTCGGACATGCGGTCGGTCGGCTACGCCCACCGAAACCACATCTCGATGAGCCTGCTGCGCATCCGGCGTCACGTCGAACGCAGCCGAACAGGAGAAGGATGATGCGCGAACACGATGGGTTGGTCTTCTCGATCGACGAGTACCGACGACGACTGGAGCGGACGCGGAAGCGAATGGCCGCCGAGAACCTCGACGCGTTGATCGTCAACGGCCCGGAGAACATCACGTACCTCACGAGCTACCAGACGACCGGCTACTACTACATGCAGGCGCTCGTGATCCCGCTCGAGTCGGACCCGTTCATGGTGACGCGCCTCCTCGAGAACACCAGCGTCACGACGCGCACGTGGATCGAACACAGCTTCCCGTACTCCGACACCGAGGACGCGATGGGGAAGCTCGTCGTGACGCTGAAGGAGCGGGGCCTCGGTAAGGGGCGCCTCGGCTACGAGCGCGACTCGTACTTCCTCCGCGCGTTCGAGCAAGACGCCCTGCGCGACGGCCTCCCGGACGCCACGCTCGTCGACGCCTCCGGCCTCGTGGAGGCCGAGCGCGTGATCAAGTCCGACGAGGAAATCGCGTTGATGCGTCGGGTCGCGAAGGTGACCGAGGTCGCGATGCGCGCGGGCATCGACGCGGTCCACGCGGGCGCGACGGAGAACGACATCGCGGCCGAGATCCACCACGCGATGTTCAAGGCCGGCGGTGAGTACCCGGCGTGCAGCCCGTTCGTGTGTTCGGGGCCGCGCGGCGGCATCGGCCACGCGACGTGGGAGGGCCGCACGGTCAACGCGGGCGAGTACGTCTTCCTCGAGCTCGCGGGCTGCATCCAGCGCTACCACACGGCGATGATGCGGACCTGCTACGTGGGCGAGGCAACCGACAACGCGCAGATGGCGGCGGCGCTCGTCGCGCGCGCGGTGCAGACCTCGATCGACGCGATGAAGCCGGGCGTCACCGCGGCGGAGATCGATCGCATCAACCGCGCGATCCTCGCCGACAACCCGTTCGGCGCCACGCAGACGACGCGCTCCGGCTACTCGATCGGCATCGCCTACGCGCCCGACTGGGGCGAAGGCGGCATCCTCAGCCTCGTCGGACACGAAGAGCGCCCGCTCGAGGAGAACATGGTCTTCCACCTCATCCCGTGGGTGCAGATCCCGAACGAGGCGAGCATCGGTCTGTCCGAGACGGTGCGCGTGACGAAGGACGGCTGCGAGTCGCTGTTCGACTTCGAGCGCGTGTTGTTCACGAAGTAGTTCGCGATCAGAGCTCGCCCATCGCCCGGCGAAACCGCTGCACGCTCTCGGCGAATCCGTGGGTGAGTGCGTCCGCCGTGAAGCCGTGGCCGATGGACATCTCCCGGATGAACGGCGCGCGCGCGATCAGCGCAGGGATGTTGTCGACGGTCAGGTCGTGTCCCGCGTTGACGCCGAGGTGGGCCGCGTGCGCCGCCTCGGCGGTGGCCACCACCCGGTCGAGTTCAGCGGCTGCGCGCGCCGGATCGTCGTGCGCCCCGCCGTAGGGGCCGGTGTAGATCTCGATGCGCTCCGCCCCGAGCTCCGCCGCGCGCGCCGGCGCGGTGGGATCGGGATCGCAGAACAGCGACACCGCGATCCCCCAGCCGCGCGCGGCGTCGATCGCGTCGACCAACGGGCCGGTGTCGGCGTCGAAGCGCCAGCCGTGGTCGGAGGTCGACTGCTCGGGATCGTCGGGGACGAAGAGCACCTGGTCGGGGCGGATCCGTTCGAGCAGGGCCATGAAGTCCTCCGCCGGGTACCCCTCGAGGCACAGCTCCTTGTCCGGGAACCGTTCGCGGAGGGTGAACCGTGATGCCCTTGGCGCCGGCCTCCAGGGCGACCGCCGCGAGGCCGGTGACGCTCGGCCACGGGAGATCGCGCCGGTTGCGCAACATCGCGACGGCGTTGACGTTGACGGAGAGGCGGGACGGGCTGCTCATGGTGGCTCCGCGCCCATCGGATCAGGAGTCGCGCGCGAACACCAGGGCCGATTCGAGCTCCGCGCTCACGCCTTCTTCGCCGGCACGAACCCCTCGACGAACGGCGACTCGCCCCTCTTGAAGCGCCCCATCACGGCGCTCGCGAAGTTGTAGGCCGTGACCTCGTCCTCGAGATCCTTGCCGCTCTTCTCGAAGAGGACCGGGTCGAAGATCTCGTACACCTCGGGGAGCGCGTAGTCGTAGTCGAAGTACTCATCCGCTTCGCCGGAGTAGTTGATCGTGATCGTCTCGAACGCCGGGTCGAGATCGAACCACACCGGGTGATCGTACGAGAGGAAGACGGGGGTGCGCGCGACGCCGCCCACGCGGACCTGCCCGCTGTGTCCGTAGCCGTGGTAGGCGCGCTCGAACTCGAGGTCGCCGTCGACTTGCGTGAGGCTGCTGAAGACCTCCATCACCTTGCAGCGGAGCGTGCCGCGCACGACCAGGCTCGGGAAGCTCGCGCCGTCGCCGAAGCGGACCGCGCCGTCGACTTCGAGATCGCCGTCGATGAGGAGCAGCGCCTGCCGCTGCGTTCGGTCTTCGCCGAAGAAGGTGTCTTGCAGCCAACGCTCGTCCAGTCACCCGCGAGGTGGAGGGCGCCCGAATGCACGAGGATGGGCTCGTGGAAGGTGCGGCCGATGGTGTCGATCTTGTCGAGATCGAAGCGCGCCTGCGCCTCTTTCGGGGTCACCACCTCGAACCCCTCGGGCAGCGTGATCGCTTCGGTCATGCCTCGTCTCCTCGCTCTGCGTTCATTAGTTCGTCGATCAGGCCCAAGAAGGTCGGCGCGTACTCCTCGATCGCACCGCGCACCGTTTGGCCGGTCGCGAAGGTCTCGGTGACCGACACACCGTCGGCGTGGAGCGCGCGCACGAGCCTTTCGCTCCCCGCGACCGCGCACAGGACGATCGCGCTGAGTCCCTTCTTCGTGCGGAACGCGGTGAGCGCCGCGCGGAAGCGCGGGCTGTGCTCCCAGAGGTACTCGCTGAGCTCGGCCTCGTGCTGGGCGACGACGGCGAGGTAGCCGCGGTCGCCGAGCAACGCGTAGGGGCGGTCGAGCGGAAAGCCCGCCTCGATCAGCGCCGCTTGAACCGCGAACGAGCGCCCGGACAGCAGCGCGTAGCTCAGGAGGTCGACGTCCTCTTTGTCGTTGCAGCGGATCGTCTCTTGGGCGGTCGTCCCCGCGCGACCCAACTGTTGGATCACGTCGTCCGGGCAGTCCTCGCACCCGACCGCGAGGAGGAGCGGGGTGTTGCCGTTGGGGGTCGGGATCGATGCGTCGGCGCCGTGGTCGAGGAGTAGGCGAAGCGTGGGCGGGACGAACTCGTTCGCTACGGACCCGCTCCCGTCCTGCTGTGTGCGCTCCCGCTCGTACGCGCCGCGCATCTCGAACATCAGCTTCGCGAGGGGCGTGACGTCGTCGTCGAGGACGTTCGGATCCGCGCCCGCTTCCAGGAGCGCCGCGAGCGCGTCCATCGCCGGGCGCGCGACCGCGGCGTGGATCGGGGGCGTCGTCGCTTCGCGGTTCGGGTCCGCGCCGCGCTCCACCAACAGCCGTACGAGCGCACCGGCCCGCGCGCCGCCGTAGTTGATCGACGCGGCCCAGCCCAGCGGCGTGACGCCCATGGTGGGTTCGTTCGGATCGCAGCCGCCGTCCAGCAGCGCTTCGACCGCCGAGACGTCGTCGGGCGGGTCGGGCTGCGCGAAGAAGATCGCCTCTTCGAGCGCGTCGGCGGTGGGGCGAGCGCCTTTTTCGATCAGGTACCGAGTCCCCGGGCCCCAGCCCTGCCGGGACACCCACGCGACGAGCGGTCGATCGCAGTGGACGTAGCTGTCGACGGAGCCCTCGAGCGCGTCGACGGCGGCAGTGAACGCGTCGAGGTCGCGCGCGTCGAGCGCAGCGATGACCTCCGCGGGGGCTTCCTGAGTGCGCGGCTTCGCCATTGCGGCGAGCCGTAGCCGACTCAGCCGAGCGCATCAACACGCCACGCGACGACCGTGGCGCAGTTGTCTCAGAACCGCGTCGAGCGCCCCAACGGCCACGCGAGAGAAAACGTACTCGCGCTGTTCGATGTCGTCAGATCGAGCCGCCCCGCGCGGAACGGGTAGTCGGGTCTGTCGCGCACTTTCTGGACGTTCGCCGAGCTTCGAACGCGCGGCGCAGCCTTTCGCCAAGGTCCTACGGGACCACATCGCTCCGCATGAACGTGACCATGTCCACTTGGTACCTGTTCAGCGGCCTGATGCCGCCGCAGGGCGAGTGGACGCTCGCTCAGGATTCGGTGTTCGCGACCAGTCCACGGATGGGCAAGATGATGGGCTCGGTGGCCTGAAGTGTCTCGACCAAGCGTTTCCGCCACACTGCTCGGTGGTTCGTTGCCGGGAGATCGGCGTGATGGAGAAAGGCGAGGAGTGCGCCACGCTCGTGCTCACCTCGGATGTGGCCGAGGAGCTTGCGGTTCTCTTCGTCGGTGGCGAGCCATCGCAGGAGGCGCTCGAACGCGGATTTCAATTTGCCAATCTGCACACGCAGAGCATGGGGCGAGATCCTGCCACGGTCGCGTTGGTCGCGCAGCTCGAGGCCTCGCCCTTCGAGAACCGCGTCGCTTGACGCTTCCGGAGCGACGCGAGGCCTCTAATGCGGCCGTGAGCTTCGTGATGGTTTCGTCGCGCTCGGCCCGGCCCTTGCGCAGCATCGCGATCTCCTCGCGCAGCTTTCCGAACTCCTTCACGAGTTCGGCGAGGCGCTCGTCGCGCTCGGGGTGAGCAGTCCAGAAAACTCGCAATTCAACGAATCTCGAAAGCCCCCGACCGCCAATGTCGCTGATACTATAGACGAGCCACCGCTGCGAGTGAGCGGTGGTCGACGGCTCCAGGGAGGAGCAAAATTCATTGATCACAACAATGTGATTCAGGCCGTTCGCAGGATTGGGGACTTCAAGTTGTTCAAGTTCGCGTCAGAGGCTCGTGAGGTCATGTTCCGAGGCACGATCTCGCCAGAGGCGGTGACCATCATCAAGAAGGGAGACCGGTAGATGCCAGCCCTTAGCGAGTATCCGAACGTCGAGGCGTCGGCGGCCGCGGTACTGAGGGAGAAGGGATACCGGCTATTCACCAGGTCCGGGTTCTGGGCCAGCTGTGCCGAAAAGGACGGATGGGAGTTCACGGCGTCCTCTTGGGTGCCCCTCTTGGGCCTCGTTGCGATCTTCGAGGCGCGTGCCCCTGAAGACGGGACGCGACCCGAGTACTGGTGGCGGCGCGAAGGCGATCGGCAGGTTCTCGATGATGTCGTGAAGGTCGCGGAAGAGTCGTAGTGGCGCATCCGCGGCTCGTCACGACATCCGTCTCATCTGAGATCCGTACGCAAAGAGCGATGAGTTCAATGTAGTCTTTGCCTCGTACCTGTTCAGCGGCCTGATGTCGCCGCTCTGCTCGGTGATTCGTTGCCGAGTTCCTTCACGAGTTTCGGCGAGGTACTCGTCTCGCTCGGCCACGAGTCATGTTCGATCAAGTCCGACGCATGCGGGCGATCAGGCGTTCGATCGATCGGCAAACCCGCTAAAACAAGTATCGGCGCGATGCGCGCAACGGGATCCGACATTGTCAGATCGATTGAATGGACCCGTCGCGCTCCGCGTCAGTAGGGGCACTCTCATGCTCCGCTATCTGCTCCCCGCCCTGATCGTCGCGAGCCCGGCGCTCGCCGAAGCCTCCGCCTACCAGACCTTCCTGAAGCGCCTCGAAGACAAGACGACCCGCCTCGGGCGTGGTGGTTGGACCTCGCGCGATGTGCAGGAGCTCCGCGACGAGGTCGCCCAGCGGCCCGCCGCCGACGCCAGCGCCTACGTGCCGTTCGTCCGGGTGTTGTCGGGCGTCGTGAAGTCCGTCGAGCCGGGCGGCGTGATCTCGAAGGAGGTCGAGGTCGTGCAGATCGTCGCGTCCGCGAAGCCCGACGGCGCCGCGCGGCGGCAAGACCACGAAGCGTTCCTCCGCGCCTTCGCGGATCAGCTGGTGCGCGCGTCCAGCGGCGGCGTCATCTCCAAGGAGATCGAGCTCGCTCGCATCGTCGCGAGCGCCGCACCGAACGCCGAAGTGCCGGCCGCCGGTTACGAAGGCGCCTACGCCGCGTGGTCGAAGGGCCTCCAGACCGTCGAGGAGGCGCTGGCGCGCAGCGGACTGATCTCGAACGAGAAGACCCTCCTCGACCTCTTCCGAACGCTCCAGCCGAAGAAGGGCGCTGCGGTCGCGCCTCCGCCCGTCGCGGCGCCCGCACCGGGCGGACAGGAGCGCTTCTGCGGTCAGTTCTTCGACGTCGCCGACCGCATCGAGCGCCGCCGCCGCGGCGTCGTCATCCGGACGCGAAGGGGCGACGCGATCGCGATCGACGACTGCAACCAGTGGTGGCTCGCCGGTGACGTCGAGGCGATGGCGCCCGTCGGCCGTCAACTCGTCTTGCTGAAGAAGGATGGCACCGCGCTGGTTGTCGACAACAACTACGGCGTCTACCGACTCGCTCGGGACGTCGCGAAGCTCCAAGACGGTGGGCGCCGCGCGATCCGTGTCGTGCATCGCAACGGCCGGTCGCAGAGCGTCGAGGTGTCGAGAGAGCCGGCGGGCGGAAACCAGTTCGCGGTCGACGTCGACGGGCGACGCGAACTCATCCCGCGCCTCTACGACTCCACGCGCCGCACGATCCGCGGCCGCTGATCGCGCGACAGCGGATCTACCGCGAGTGCATCAACAGCCACGCGTAGATGTCTTCCTCCGTGGCCGAGTTGTCGTACGTGCGCGTCCACGCGTTGTGGCCGACGCCCGGGTACTCGGTGTAGCGCGGCGCTTCCGTCGGCGGCGGGTTACAGCGCTCTAGCGCGGTGATCATCTGACGCGAGCCGGTCACCGGGACGGTCTCGTCGGCGTCGCCGTGGAAGGCCCACACCGGGACGTCGCGCATCTCGCACACGCGGGTCGGCGTGCCCCAGCCGGAGATCGGGAGCACCGCCGCGAGCTTCTCGGGGTGCGCGATCGCGTAGTTCCACGTCGCGTTGCCGCCCATCGACACGCCGGTGACGTACACGCGCGAACGATCCACGCGCGGATCTTCGAGGCCGAACTCGACGACCTCGTCCATCAGGAGCGAGTGCCACTCGAGGCCGACGTGGGTCTGCGGCGAGAGCACGATGAAAGGGAGCTCGTCGCCGCGCTCGATCAGCGCGGGCGGGCCGTGGCGGAGCACACGCGACAGCTGCGTGGTGTCGCCCGTGCCGCGCTCGCCGGCGCCGTGGAAGAAGACGAGCAGCGGGAACTTCTCGTCCGTCGTCTTGTAGTAGGCCTCCGGGCGGTAGAGGTAGTAACCGATCTCGACGCTGCGGTTTGCCGCGGTCTCGAGCGTCCCGATCGCGTGCCGCGCAGGGAAGACGTGCTCGAAGCGCTGCTCGAGCGGCGTGAGGATCGAGCCCGCGGCGTCCTCGGGGACGAGCGTCGTGAAGTAGGTCGTGTCGTCGCGCAGGCCGGTGAGCGTCTCGGTCACGGGCGTGAAGGGCTCCGCGATGTCGAGGTGGGCGTCGGCGACGATCGCGTCGAGCGTGAAGGCGTTGCTGTCGAAGTCGACGTTCGCGACCACGTAGCGGACGCGGCCTGTGAAGTTCAGCGCGACGGTGAGGTCCATCGTGGTGGCGCCATTCACCGCGGCGTGCTCGACCCACGCGAGGTCGACGGTCCACGCGTGTTCGGTGGGCTCGGCTTCGGGCTGGCTACGGCCCGCGGCGTCGACGCCGAGCACTTCGAGGCGGTGCGGGCCGGCGACGAGGCGCTCGAGCGCGATGGGGGTCTCGATCGGCGCGGGCTCGGAGAACGCGCCGTCGTCGAGGCGCCAGCGGTAGGCGACGACGCCTTCGCCGGCCACCGTCACCGAGGCCTCGGGCGTGGCCGCGGGGGCCGTCGCGATCAACGCGCGGGGAAGCGGCGCGGGCGGGGTGTCCGCACCTTGGGAGCCGCCGCAGGCGAGGGCGGTGAGGAGCGGGAGGACGACCGAGGTTCGCACGGCGGCGGACCATAGGAGGCGGGTGCGGCGTCGACAACCGGAATCAGGCGGTGGCGCGCCCGCGGCCATCGAAGGGGATCAGCGGGTCCGAACGACGCGGACGCGCCCGTCGCGGCCACCCCCGCAGAAGATCCGTCCGTCGGGCCCGGTCGCCATCCCACTGACCTGGACGCCGCCGCCGACGTGGACGCGCTCGAAGACCTCGCCGGTCTCGGCGTCGACGTGGACCAGAGAACACGCGCCCTGTTCGTCCTGCCCGCCGTGCCAGAGTTGATCGTCGACCCACGTAATGCCGGTGACGAAGCGATCGGACTCGATCGTCGCGCGGAGCGCACCGGTCTCGGGGTCGATGCGATGGATGCGTCCCTCGCGGTACTCGCCGACCCACAGGCTCCCCTCGGCCCACGCCATCCCGGAGCCGCGGTCCTCGCAGGGCGACGCGATCGTCGCGACGATCCTCCCGTTCGCGGGATCGATCTTTTGAATGGAATGACCTGAGAGCTGGTAGAGGTGGCGGCCGTCGTACGCCGTCCCCGCCTCCGCCTCCGCCTCGACCGCGATCCGCTCCGTCGACAGCGCGCCGTCCTTGGGGTCCACGGCTCGGAGCGCGTCGTTGGTCGCGCACCACAGGCGCTCGCCGTCGAAGGCCACGCCGTTGACGCGCTCCACGCCTTCGAACGGACCGAGCTCCCGCTCGATGATGCCCGCGCGCTCCGTCGTCACGGCCCCGACCCTAGCGCCCCAGGTGGTCGATGGGGAGTAACAACGATGTCGCGATCGAGCTCAGCGGCGCCGCGAGCCAACGGCGCGCCGGACCGCGCCCGAACGCCTGGACCCGGCCCTCCGCCTCCAAGGCCGAGAGCGCGCGCTGGACCGTACGACGGCTGGTGCCCGCGGCCGTCGCGAGCGCCGACGTGGACCAGCGCTCACCGTCCGCGAGGAGCGCGAGCAGGGCGCCGTGCGCGCCGTCGATCGGAGGGAGGAGCACGACGATCGGATCGCTGCCCTCCGGTCTGAGCGCGAAGCCCGTCGCCGTCGCGTCGACCGAGGCGAGGCCGGCGACCGACTTGCGGAGTCGACTCGCGTCCACGCGGAGCCGCGCGCGGTGGGACGCGTTGGGGCGACGAACCGCGAAGACGTCTCGGATCAACGCGTCGCGAGAGACACCTTCCGGACCTGCGAGTGCGAGGGCGAGCAACAGCTCGAACAGCGTCGACTTGCGGACGAGATCGACGACCGCGTCCCGTCGCCTCAGTTTGCGGCGGCACGCGTCGACCACGACCGCCGGGCCGCGAAGGAGCGATTCGACCTCCGCGAGTGTGACGGACCGGGTGCCGGCTTCGTCGACGATGCGAGCCGCGGAGGCGTCGAGGACCGCGGCCGCCTTCGCGACTTCGGCGACGAGCGCGGGGATGTTCGTGTGTTCGGCCGCGCGCGCCGCTCGCGCGAACGCTTCGGCGGCGGCGGTCGTGTCGAGGCGGCGGACCGCGACCTCGGCGTCGAGGAGGTTGCGGACCGCGACGAGCGTCGCCGGCGCGACGTCATACGTGTGGTGCGCGAGTCGTCGGTGGGCGTCTTCGATGCGGCCGAGGAGGATCGTCGCGCGGATCGCGACGAGGTCGGCGTAGGCCGCGTTCACCGAATCGCCGTTTGCGAGGAGGGTGTCTCGCGCGTCGTCGATCGCGTCGAACGAGACGTCGAGCTCGCGAGCGGCGATCGCGATCTCCGCGAGCGCAGCCACACAGCGCGCGCGCTGCGCGGGGCTCTCGAGCTCGACGGCTGCGCGCTCCAAC
>JAUHYN010001291.1 GCA_030426505.1 bacterium
GATCGCACCACGACGGTGGGGGAGGGGTGATAGAGGATGAGGTCCGGGACGGTCGACGACTGGCCGTGCGCTTCCAGGACGTCGATCGCGCCGATCACCTCGCCATCGGCGTCGCTGTTGAGCGCTTCGAGCATCGTGCTGAGCTCTTCCATCCCGAGCTCGGGGAGGCTCGCGGAGAAGGCGGCGCGATCGCGTAGGGCGCTGCGGAACATGCCGAGGTAGCGGTAGCGGACGAGGACGCCGCCGACGAGCCAGGCGAGCGCGAGGACGCCCGTGACGACCGCGTAGACCTTCGTCGTGGTCGAGAACTGCAGGAGGATCAGGATGATCACCGACGCGATCGCTTGGCCGCCGCGTTTGCCGATGATGTCGAAGATCGGCTTCGTCACCGAGCGCGCGCTCGACGACATGGGGACGTACAACAGCTCGGTCGAGGTCCGGTGGAGCGAGTGGCGGAGGCTCCCGTCGAAGCCCTTCAGCGCGAGCGCCGCGAAGACGCCGCCGCCGATCACGATCCCCGCGGAGCCGAGCGCGATGAGGCCGGGGAGGAAGAGCACGAGTGTCCCGAGGCCGACCCAGTGCAGTACGCGCTTCGCGAGGACGAGCTGCGTGACGAGCGCGGCGACGTTGAGCGCGAGGTAGAACGTCGCGAACGAGCTCGCGAGCTCTTCGGCTTCGACCGCGTTCGTGAGGACGGCCTTGAAGGTGTAGTCGAGGCTCGTGAACGTCACCGAGGCGGCGACGAGGAGGAGACCCACGCTGCGCACGTACGGCGAGCGGAACGCGTCGACGAACGCTTCGGTGCGGCTCTCCACGGCGGCCTCGCGCCCGGAGGACTGCGTGTTGCGGCGGCGGGGTTGGCCTTCGTCCTCTTCGGCGAAGACGCGGCGCTGGAGGACGGTGGTCATCACGCCGGCGAGCGCGGTGATTCCGCCGGCCCCGACGAGCAGCCATCGCGTGTCGAAGTACTCGACGAGGCCGCGCGCCCCGAGCGCGCCGAGCGCGGCACCGACGATGCCGCCGAGGGCGATGCGCGGGAACGTGGTCTTGGCGTCGTGGACGTCGAAGCGGTCGGCGAGGAAGCGCCAGAAGAACGTGACGATGATGGTGGTCGACAGCCCGATCCAGACGTAGAGCGCGCGTGAGGCCTGCGGGGTCCACGTGACGGTCCACGCGAACGACGCGGTGACCGGAGCGAAGAGCAACAGGAGGCCGGCGGTGAGCGGGCGACGCTTCGCGCTCGGGAGCATCGCGACGGGGACACCGATCGCCGCCAGGATCAGATAGACGGTCGGCAGTTCGGTCGGGCCGAGCTTCGTGAGGAACAGCGCGTCACGCGCCGTCTCGGCGGTCTGGTGACCCGCCATGATGAGTCCGAGGGCGACCTGCGCCAGCGTTGTGGTCGTCCTCTGAGACCGCACCCCGCGACGAACTGCAGGGGGCGTGCCGCGCGGTGAACCGGCCCGAGCGCGTCGCGGGAACGAGACAGGATGCCCCGTGTGCGGCGGCCTACGTGGCACTACGTGGCACCGTGACCCGCGCTGCGAGTCCCGCGTGTGACGCTGATATGACGGAACGACCGTTGCAGTGAGTGGGGGACGCGATGCCCCCGAACGCGCTCCCGCTGCTCCCGCTCGTGCTCTCCGCCACCGTCTCCGGAACCGCAGGGATCGCCGGCGAAGTACAGACCGCGTCGACTGCCGTCAGCGCGCCCGGCGAAGAGACCCGCTACCGCGTCGAGCCGGACGACTCCGTGTCGGTCGGGCGCCGCGCGCTCCAGACCGTGCTGTTCGTCCCGCGCCTCGCGAGCAACATCGTGTTGTGGCCACTCGGTAAGGCGATCTGGTTGCTCGAGAAGAACGAGGTCCCCGAGTTCCTCGTCGATCTCTTCTACAACGACAGCCGCACGTTCGGCGTCTACCCCGTCGCGTTCGTGGAGACCGGGTTCGGTCTGAACGCGGGCGTCCGCGCCGAGCTGAGAAACCTCTTCGACCGCGAGTCGCGACTCGGCGCGCGCGCGGGCTACGGCGGGCGCTTCCGGCAGCGCTACCAGGTCGACCTCACGACCGGGCGGCTCCTCGGGGACCACTTCTTCATCAGCGGTGAGGGCCGCTACGAGGACCTCCCCAACGAGCGCTTCTACGGGCTCGGCCCGACGCCCGGCAACGACCTCACCCGGATCCAACGGCGCCGCACGGACGCGCGCCTCGGCTTCACCGTTCAACCGCACGAGCGGTTCGCGCTCACGACGTCCGGCGTGTACTCCCGCTCCGACGTCCGGAACTCGGAAGAGGACCCGATGGCCCCGCTCGACGCGTTCCGGCCGTCGCTCGATCTCTTCTACGAGGAGCTGCGCTTCACCTACGACTCGCGCCGCTCGGCCGAGTTCGTCTCCGTGGCCACGCCGAGCGAGGGCC
>JAUHYN010001292.1 GCA_030426505.1 bacterium
CGTGCATGCCGCACCTCGTGTTCGACGGGCTCGGGCAGAAGGCGCCGCTCCCCGCGACGAAGCTCAAGCACATCGTCCGCGCGATCCTCGAGCGCAAGTACGGCTACCTCTGCCCGCCCGAGTACGTGGCGGCGGTGGTGCGATCGATCCGCGACGACCCGGTGAAGCTGCGCGCCCCGCGCTACGTGAAGGGCGCACCGCCGGAGCAGAAGGCCACCACCACCGAGCCGGACGTCCCGCTGTTCTTCAACGACCGACACGACATCCACCATGTCCGCGAGCGCGGCTACGTGGAGGCGCCGATTCGGGTCGCGAGCATCCTGAAGGAGCTCGAGCGGACCGGCCGCTTCGAGGTGCGGCGCCCGAAGACGTATCCGATGCGCTTCGTGGAGTCCGTCCACGACCCGGACTTCGTGCGGTACCTGCGCCGCGTGTGTCTGAGCCTGCCGAAGGGCAAGTCGGTCTACCCGTACGTGTTCCCGGTCCGCAACGCGACGCGGCCGCCGAAGGACCTCTCGGTACGCGCCGGTTACTACTGCATCGACACGTTCACGCCGCTGAACCGGAACGCGTTCATGGCGGCGCGCCGCGCCGTCGACTGCGCGCTCGCGGGGGCTGACGCTCTACTGAGTGGATCGCACCTCGCGTACGCGCTCGTGCGGCCCCCGGGGCACCACGCCGAGCACCGTTCGTTCGGCGGGTTCTGCTACTTCAACAACGCGGCGGTCGCGGCGCAGCGCTTGTCGATTCACGGGCGCGTCGCGATCCTCGACGTCGACTACCACCACGGGAACGGCCAGCAGGACATCTTCTACCGCCGCAACGACGTCTTCACGGTGTCGATCCACGGCGACCCGAGCTTTGCGTACCCGTACTTCTCGGGCTTCGACGACGAGCGCGGGGAAGAGGCGGGCGCGGGTTGGAACCTCAACCTCACGCTCCCGGAGAAGGTCGACGGCAAGGCGTACCTGAGGACGCTGAACGAGGCGCTCGAAGCGATCGCGGAGTACCGCCCCACGTTCCTCGTCGTCGCGCTCGGCCTCGACACCGCGAAGGGCGACCCGACCGGCTCGTGGACGCTCGACGCGAACGACTTCGAGAACAACGGCCGCCGCATCGGCGCCATCAAGCTCCCCACCCTCGTGGTCCAGGAGGGCGGCTACAAGACGCGCACGCTCGGGACGAATGCGCGGCGCTTCTTCACGGGCCTGTTGGCCGGGGCGGAAGAGACATGACGCTCGAGTTCCGAAGCACGCCGACCGCCGAGGATCGCGCCGCGGTGTTCGCGATCGTCGCGGGGTCCGGCTTTTTCTCCGAGGCGGAGGCCGCGATCGCGGTGGAGCTCGTGGACGCCGCGCTCGAGAAGGGCGAGGCGAGCGGGTACTGCTTCCTGTTCGCCCAGGTCGACGGCGCCCTCGTCGGGTACACCGCGTTCGGCCCGATTCCCGGCACGGACTCGAGCTGGGACCTGTATTGGATCGCGGTCGACGACGCGCGGCGAGGGGAGGGCGTCGGCCAGGCGCTCATCGCCGCGACGGAGGCGCGAGTGCTCGAGCGCGGCGGCACTCGGCTGTACGCCGACACGTCGAGCCGCGCGCAGTACGCGCCGACGCATCGCTTCTACGAGCGCGCGGGCTACGTGGCGGAGGCGGAGTTGGTGGACTACTACCGCCCGGGCGACGGGCGGCGGACCTATACGAAGGTCCTCGGTTGAGCGAGGCGGCGGATCAGGCGGCGCCTTCGAGTGCGTTGCCCCAGATGGGCGCGGGGCCGTTCTGCTTCTCGTACTTCTCGGCCATCTTGGTCACCTGTGCGGTGAGCATGGTGAACCACTCCATCCCCGGGAGCTCGTGGATGGTCTTCTCGGCCTCGTGGAGCGGGCGGCGATCGATTTCGTTGCGGAACATGGACGCCGCGATGAACTCGAGGTTGTCCATGCCGCCCACGCCGGAGCCGACGACGGTCCAGAAGTTCCTCAGGATGAACGACGTCAGCTTCTGCGCGAAGCGGTCGCCCTCGAGGCGCTTCTTCGCCTGCGAGTAGTAGAACGCGAAGTGCTTGCGCTCCTGCTTCACGATGCGGCGGAGAAGCTCGGCGAGGACCGGGTTCTTGGTGCGGGCCTCGAGGCCTTGGTAGGCGGCCGCGGCGGTGAGCTCGTTGATGGCGCCCCAGGTCATGTGCGCCGCGATGAATCTCGGCGTGATGTAGACCGTCCCTTGGGAGAGGATCATCTCGATGACCTCGCGGAACGAGGTCTGCTCGGTGACGACCTGGTAACGGTCCTGCTCCGGGCGGCCGCACTCCGCGAGGAGGCGCGAGATGGCGCGACCATGCCACAGCTCTTCGTAGACCCAGACCGACAGGAACGACGTGATCGTCGGATCCTTTGCACTGTGACCGGCGAGCAAATCGCG
>JAUHYN010000127.1 GCA_030426505.1 bacterium
CGCGTTCGCCGCGCGAACGATCAACGAGGATGGGACGGCGACCCCCATCGAGCCGGAGTGGGTGTTCGACGACGAGGTGAAGGCCGAAGAGGACGGCGCGAAGGTGCGCGTCTTCACCTTCCCGAACGTGAAGGTCGGGAGCATCCTCGAGTACCAGTACACGCTGCGCGACGACGGCGTGGACAGCTACCAGGCGCCGTACGTGACGACGAGCGTCCCGATCGAGAAGTACCACCTCGAGCTGAAGGGCACGCAGTCCATCAAGTACAGCGTCAACGCCTACAACATCGAGGAGGGGAGCGAGTGGGAATCGTCGCTGGACGGGGACTACTGGACGCTCAAGTGGACGATGGAGAACGTCCCGGCCACGGACAACGACGACGAGGAGCGGATGGAGCCGCGCATCTTCCGGGACCCGTGGTGGATGTTCACTGTGCTCGCGTACCAGTCGAGCGCGATCAACTGGGAGATCCACAAGGATTGGGCGAGTACGATCGGCTACCGCGCGAGGGCGCTGCACGACGAAGAGGGCGAGTACTACGAGGGCTTCGATCCGAAGATCGACGACAGCGCATGCACGGACGCGAAGTGCCGCATCCAGACCCGCCTCGACTACCTGCGCGCCGAGGTGCCCTTCGACCGCTTCGACACCGGCCCCGGGCGCGACGCGAAGGAGCTGGTCGACAGCAAGCGCGCCGACAACTGGGAGAAGACGCGCCTTCTGTGGGAGCTGCTCCGGCGCACGAAGATCGAGTCGAACTATGTCTTCGCGAACCGGAAGGGGCGTATGTACTTCGATCCCGATCACCCGCACTACCGGCGCCTCCAGCACTTGCTGCTGTGGATCCCGAAGCAAGGCGGGATCGAGGAAGGCTTCTACGTGGATCCGTCTTGTGAGTTCTGCTCGGTCGGTCAGATCCCCGAGTGGGTCGACGGCGAGCAGGGCTTCGTGGTCTGGGCCGAGAAGGAGGGGCTGTCGACCGAGAACACGTACAGGGGCGAGTGGAGGAAGATCGAAGGCGAGGCCGCCCCCGCGGACCACGTCGTGCGGGAGTACGCCGTCGCCATCGACGCCTCCGGCCACGCGACCGCGAAGCTCCACGAGCACCGCGACGGGTGGAGCGCGCAGTGGTGGCGCGCGTCCCGGCGAAAGCAGAAGGCCGAGGCCGCGAAGCGCGAGGCCCAGAAGATCGTCGAGCGCCGTGATGGGCGGGCCGTGCTCGTCTCGGACTCGCGGCACGCGTTCGCGGACGACGGCACGCGCGCCGAACGGACGATCGAAATGAAGATCCCGGACTACGGGGTGAACGATCGTGAGCGCATGATCGTCCCGCTGTCGTTGCTCTACACGCCGTTCGACAACGCGTTCACGGACAAGGAGCGCGAGCACGCCATTTACTTGCGCAGCACCGCGACCTGGGAGGACCGCCTCACCATTCGTGGCCCCGCGGGCTACACGCCGACGATCCTGTTCCCGAAGCAGACGCTCGACGCGGGGGCGCTCGCGGTGGACGTGACGGCGCGCGCCGAGGGCGACGTGGTCGTGGTGGAGCGCAAGATCCTCGCGCGCGGGGGGACGTACCCGGCCACCGACTACGCCAAGATCCGGGAGGCGATGGAGCTGTACCGAGACGTGGATCGCGGCGCGGTGGTGTTCGCGAAGCCGATGTCGACGCCGCTCGCGCCCGCCGCTTCGCGGTGATCGGTCAACGCGTTGACTCGTACACGGCGCGCGTCGTCTCGACGTGGGTGGGGAGCGTGAACTTGAAGCACGTCGCGTTCTCCGTGCTCGAGTCGACCCACACCGCGCCGCCCAGGTAGCGCACACACTGATCGACGATCGAGAGCCCGAGCCCGGTCGACGGCGTGTTGGCCGCCGTGGGGCTCCCGCGCGCGTAGTCGTCGAAGAGCTTCGGCAACAGCTGGGGCGGGATCGGGTCGCCGACGTTGTAGACCGCGACCTCCACGAACTTCGAGTCCGCCGACGCCCGGATCGGCCGCGCGTGACGGAAGAGGTGCGCCGCGTCGCTCGCGCGCCGGTGCAGCGCCGAGTGTGGACCCGCGTCGCCGCGAACGGCGAGGCGCACGTGGATCGCGGAGCCCGGCGTGCTGTGTTTGATCGCGTTGAAGAGGAGGTTGTCGAGGATGATCCACACGCGGTCGACGATCGTGCGGACCTCCGGGAGGCTCCTCGGAGCGGTGCATTGCAGTTGGACGTCCTGCAGCCGCGCCACGCGCTCGAGCTTCTGGACGTGCGCCGGCACCTGCGCCGCGAGCGAGACCGGGACGACGTCTTCCGTCGCGACCCCCGCGTCCACGCGCGACAGCTCGAGGGTGCTGTTGATCATGTGGATCATGCGGTCCGCCGCGCCGGCGATGTCCGTCGCCAGCGGGACGTCCTCTTCGCGCCCCTCCTCCTCGAGCATCGCGGCGTTGGTCGAGATGACGCTCAGCGGTACGCGGAAGTCATGCACCATCTGAGCGAGGAGCTGCGCGCGGTAGCGCTGCTCTTCGTACAGGCGCGCGCCGCGGACGGCGGTGCTCACGAGCGCAGCGAGGCCCTCGAGGAGCTCCATGCGCTGAGTGACCTCGCGCGGTGCGGCGACTTGGCTGTCGATGTAGAGGATCGCGGCGATCGCGCCATCCACGAAGATCGGTTGCGCGACCGCGAAGCGGATCTCGTTGATGCGGACGCTGTGGTTCGCGGCGTACTGCGCGCTCTTGCCGACGTCGGCGTGGATCGCGTGCTTCTTCTCCAGCGCGTCGCGGATCAGCGTCTCGCTGATCGGGAGCGGGTGCCCCGGGCCGGCCCACTGGAGGTTGTGCAGCTTGATCCGTTGCAGCGCCCCGTGGCCGTCGACCAGCGCGAACAGCGCGCGCTCCGCCGCCATCGCCTTCGCGGCGCTGCGGAGGATCATCGGGAGGAGGTTGTCGAGGCGGACCTCACCGGCGAGCTGGAGCGCGACATCCAGGAGTAGCTGGTCGGCGCTCGGCGCAGTCTCGACGTGAGCGGAGGACACGACCCACGAAACGTATCATCCGTCCGGGACTGCGACTACTTTCGGTCCCCGAACTTGTTCCCGATCCCGAAGCGCTTCAGACGATCGTGGAACGTGCTCTTCGAGACTCCGAGTTTCCGCGCGGCTTCGGCGCGGTTCCCACCACACTCGTCGAGGATGTCGAGCATCTTGTCGCGCTCTTCTTCATCCTTGCGACGCACCTTCCGACGGACGTCACTCGAACGCGTGGTGAAAGCGTCGCGCGAGAACTGGAGGTCGCCGGCCGCGATGCGGTTCGCGTCCGTCATCAGGATCGCACGGACGAGCACGTTGCGCAGTTCACGTATGTTGCCCGGCCAGGTGTAGTCGAACAGCGCTTCCTCTGCGTCACTCGTGAGCGTCAGTGGGCGCGGCGACTGCGACTTCAGGAAATGTCGCGCGAGTGGGAGGATGTCGTCCGGGCGCTCCGACAGCGGGGGGACCCGAAGCGAGAGCACGAAGAGCCGGTGGAAGAGATCCTCGCGGAAGCGCCCGTCCTCGACGAGCTCCTCGAGGTTGCGGTGCGTCGCCGCGACGATGCGCGTGTCGACCGCGATCTCCTTCGTCCCGCCGACGCGCCGCACCGTCCCCGTCTCGAGCACGCGCAGCAGCTTCGGCTGGAGATCCAGCGGGAGCTCTCCGATCTCGTCGAGGAACAGGGTCCCGCCCGACGCCGCCATGAACGCGCCGTCCTTCTCCGCCTCCGCGCTGGTGAACGCGCCTTTCTCGTGACCGAACAGCTCGCTCTCCACCACCGTCGGCGTGAGCGCGCCGCAGTTCAGCGCGAGGTACGGGCCGCGCGAACGCGGTGAGGCGTCGTGCAGCGCGCGCGCGATGAGTTCTTTGCCGGAGCCCGACTCACCCACGACGAGCACGGGCTCCGCGGCGAGCGCGAAGCGCTCCACCATCGCGAAGATGCGGTGCATCTTCTCGCTCTTCGCGATCATCCCGTGGAACGTGTCGTCGTCGTCGCGGTTCCCCGCGGACGCGGCGAAGTCGAGCGACACCTTGCCGACGATGATCTTCGCCGGCGTGGGGAGCTCCGCTTCGCGGACGCGGAGGCCGTTGACCTCCGTGCCGTTCGTCGAGTCCAGGTCGTTGATGAACCAGCGGCCGTTCTGGTTCGTGATCCGCGCGTGGTACGCGGAGATGAACGGGTCCTCGACGATCAGGTCGTTGTCCTCGTTGCCGCCGATGTTGAACGGGGCGTCGGGCACGAGGCGGTACTCCCGGCCGAGGAAGGTGATCTCGGCGTCGTCGCTGGAGGGCCCGTCGGCGTTCGAGAGCGCCTTCGTCTTGCCGTGGTGCTGGCGGTCGTCCTCCGGGCGCACGCGGAGGGTGAGGGCGAAGTCCTCGATCCCGAGGACGTCGCCGGCCTTCACGTCGAACTCTTCGCCCTCGAGCTCGGCGCCGTTCAATCTCAACTGCCCCGCCGTGAGGTCGCGGAGGCGGAAGCGGCCGGCGCCGCGGTCCATCATCAACGCGACGGCCTCCGGCACGGCGGGATCGGGGATCACGACGTCGCTGGTGGGGTTGCTGCCGATGCAGACCTCGGCGCGGTCGATACGCATGTGAAGCAGCGTGTCTCCGCTCCGCGTGATGATCAGCTCGGTGACGTCCACGACGTCGCCGATTATCAGGGGTCCACCGGAGGTTGCAAGCTCACCGCCCGCCGTCGGGGGTCCAGCCGATTCGCTGATCCTCACGGTTGAGGAGGAATCGGTAGATCGCTGGCTTGCCCTCTTCGATCTCCAGCGTCACCCGCCGCTCGTAGCGGTCGTCCTTGCTCCGCAGCCACACCGTGTACCGCCCGGCGTCCATCGGGCGCTTCACGATCGGCGTCTCACCGAGCTTGGTGCCATCGTCGAGCTCCACCGTCCCCTCCGGATTCATGCCGAGCGTGAGGTAGCCCTTCGGCTTCGGGACCGACATCGGGACCTCGGCCTTCGACTGCAGATCCCCCTCCGGGCCCTCGGACTTCACGTCGGCGAAGAAGACCTCGAGTGTCTTGTCCTCGGAGCGGTGGAGCATCGCCCGCACGGACTTCGCGCGGTGGTTCGGGCCCATCACCGTCACGTCGATCGGGCCGGGCTTCGTGACCACGCGATACAGCGGCGTGAAGCCGCGCTTGTACCCGTTGATGCGCACCTCCGCGCCCGGGACGTCCGACAACACGGTGACCATCGCGGGCGGCGGCTCCGGGATGCGCAGGTTGAGATCGTTCTCCTCGCCCGCCTCGATCGTGATCGTCCGCTCGATCGCCTCCGCGCCGGGCGCCTGGATCTTCAGGTGGTACTCACCCGCCTCTTTCACGATCGTCGCGGGCGTCGAGACGACTTCGAGCTTCCCGTCGATCCAGACCTCGGCGCCCTTCGGATAGGTACGCAGCCGGAACTTACCGAGCGTGATGGGTTTGCCGTCCTTGTCGTACTTCGTCGGCTTGCACCCGGCGAACCCGACGCCGACGAGGAGGGCGAGACACACCCACCGGCTCACGGCGCCTCCGTGCCCTCTTCGCTCTCACCGCCGAAGCGCACCGCGAGGCGCAGCATCCCCGCGCCGCCGAGCTCGACGTCGCGATCGCTCGCGGCGTTGAACGCCATCAGCGCGCCTCCGATCGAGAGCTCGGCCGCGATCTCCGAAGAGACGCGGTACAACACACCGGCGCGCGCGCCCCCGCCGGGATCCACGCCCGGCAAGCGGACGTCGACCGTCGCGAACGGCTCGATGAACGGGCTCCAGGTGTAGAGGTGAGGTGCGCGCGCGAAGAAGCGGAGCGCGGCGTCGAAGCCGAGGACGAGCGGACCGCCGCCGTCGAGGATCGTCGGCACCGCGAACGCCGGACCGACGCCCACGTAGACCAACAGCTCGACGTTCGTCGTGACCGTGCCACCTACGCCGATGAACAGCCGCGCGCGGGCGCTGCTTCCCGCGCGGCCCTCGGTGCCCACGTAGCCGGTGAGCGTGAGGAGGTCGTCGTCGCCGCCGCGGTCGTAGACGGCGAGGGCGCGATCGCGGGCCTCGGCCTCGGGCGGCGAGAGGACGTCGAGGGTGAGCGGCTCGATGTCGCCGATCACCAACAGCACGCCACCGCGCGCGCCGTAGAGGAACGCGCGCATCTCGATCTGCTCGGGCTGCGCGACCCGAATCCCGCCGTCGTTCCAGACGGTGGTGCTGGTGAACGTCGCGACCCACCAGCGCGACATGCCGCTCGGGGGCACCGCGTCCACGCGGGTCCACGCACTGTCACCTGCGCGCCGGAGCTCGACCCGGACGCGCTTCGTGATGCGGTTGTCGTCTCGGACGTCCACGCGCGCGACGACGTCCTCGCCGATCGTCGCCACGGTGTCGCCGAAGCGCGCGGAGATCCCCGCCGCGAGCGCCGCTTCGGGGGCGAACAGCGCGAACGTCGTGACGGCGCAGCAGACGAGCGAGCGCACGAGGCCCTCCCTTTACGCGAACGCCGGTCTTTACGCCAGGCGCTGCGATTGCGAGCATCGACCGGGTGCGACTCCGCGGCGTGCTCTGGCTCGGGTGCCTGACGGCGTGCGCCGCCTCACCCCAGACGCGCGAGGTCGGCGAGGCGCCGGTCCCCGACGTCGTCCCCGCCGCCGAGGCCCATGATCTCTTCGACGCCGCGCTCCTCGCGAGCGGCTACGACGAGGGCGCGCAGCTCACGTCCGCGCGCCGCCGCCTCGAGACGTTCGTCGCGCCGATCGTGCAGCAGCTCGCGAGCGTGAAGGACGACCGCACGCGCGCCGCCGCGCTGCTGGTCACGCTGCACGACAAGGGGAGCCTCTTCGGCACGTACGACGCGCGCGCGACGACGCTCGCCGACATCATCGACCGCCGCCACTTCAACTGCGTGTCCGCGTCGGTCCTCTACAACCTGATCGCGGACCGCCTCGAGCTCGACGCCGCGGCGCAGCTCCTCCCCACCCACGCGCGCACGTTGCTCTCCGTGCCCGGCGCGAAGGGGTTGGCGCGCGTGGTGGTCGAGACGACGTCGCCGGCCGGGTTCGATCCCAGCCAGGCCGACGAGGCGAAGATCCTCGCGAGCGTCGCGGGGCCGCGCGCGGATGGTGCGCGCACGTTGGTGTCGGAGTCCGGCGCGGTCGTGTCGACGCGCGTGCTGATCGGGACGATCTACGTGAACCGCGCGTCGATCGCGCAAGAGGCCGGGAAGTACGAGCTCGCGGAGTCGCTGTTCGCGCGCGGCGAGGCGTTTGCGTCTTCGGACGAGATGCGCCGCGTGCTCCGCGATCAACGAGCGGCGCTGCTGTCCCAGCTCGCCGGCGACGACGTGACCTCCGACGACCCGGAGCGCCTGCGCCGCGCGTACCGGACGCTGCTCGCCGCGGTGAAGCTCGAGCCCACGCACCCCAACGTGCGCGAGGCGGTGTTCCACAACCTGCGCGCGGCGGCGGAGCGGCTGATCTTCCTCGAAGCGCAGCAGGGCGCGGAGGAGCGGCTGATCGCGCTGGCCACCGAGGCCGCGGCGGTGGGGATCAGCTCGGCGGATCGTTCGGGGCTGCGCGCGTTCGCGCTGTCGGAGGTCGCGCGGCTGAGGGTGGAGGCGCAGGACTACGAGGGCGCGGTGAAGGCGCTCGACCTCGCGCTCAAGGAGCAACTCGGCGAGTCCGACCGGCGGCTCGAGGAGACGCTCCGCACCAACCGAATCTCCGCGCTGCGCCTCGCCGCGTTCCGGAGCGCGCGGCTCGGAGACTTCCGCGAGGGGCTGTCGCTGATCGATCGCATCGAGCAACACCTCGGCGCGCGCCCGGAGGTCGGGGAGGACCGGCTGCGCGTCATCCACCTCGTCGGGAACAAGCGCCTGGACGATCGGGACTATCGCGGCGCGGTCGAGGTCTACCGCGAGGGCGTGCGGCGATTCCCGCGCGATGACGCGTCGCGGAACAACCTCGTCGCGGCGCTCGAGCGGCTCGCGATGCCGATGATCGAGAACGGGCGGTGTTCGGAGGTGCGGGAGCTGCTCGAGGAGATCCGCTCGGTCGACGACCAGACGCGCTTCGTGCGCCTCGCGGAGAGCCGGTGCCTGATCGAACGCGCGCAGCGCCGCCTCGAGGCCAAGGACTACGCCGAGGCGGTCGATCTCATCCGCGCGGCGCGAAGAGCGAACCCAAACGAGCCGGCCGTCGTACAGAACCTAGCGGTGGCGCTGTTGAGGTGGGCGACGGACTTGTCGAGTCGGGGCAAATGCACGGAAGCTCGTGGTCTCGTGAAGGAGATCGGAGCGCTCCGGGTGGCGGCCGTCGACCGGGCCCAGACGAAGCGCGCGCTCGGGAGATGCGGATGAAGCGGTGGGCAATCCTCGGTCTGATGGTCCTGGCGGCGCCCACGTCGGCGTGGGCCCACGGCGCGAGCAAGAGCTACGCGGACTGGACCGTCGAGGGCGAAAACGCCGGCCTCAGGCTGTCGCTCGCGGCGCACGACGTCATCGCCGTCATCCGTGAGCTCGATCCCAACGCCGACAAACGCCTGGACGCCGCCGAGCTCGAGCCCGTCCGCGCGAAGTTCGGAGCGCTCGTCGTCGCCCAGACCCGCGTCCGCGCCGGCCGCACCGAGGCGGACACCGACTGCGTCGCCCAGACCCCGATCGTGCGCGGCATCGGAGACCCGGTCGAAGAGCTGCAGGTCACCGTCGTGTTCCAGTGCCCGACCGCGATCGGCGCGCTGGAGATCGGGGCGGGGTACCTGCCCGAGCTCGAGCCGCCCCACACCACGCTCGCGACGGTCACCGGCGGCGAGGTGAGCGCCCAGCACGTCTTCACCCCCGCGACCCCGCGGTTCGGCGTGACGTTCGAGCTGCCGCCGCTGGTCGACCAACTCCTCGCGGCGCTCCTCGCGGGCCTGCGCGCGAACTTCGTCCCGGGGCCGCTCCTGTTCTGCCTTGGCCTCATCCTCAGCCGGCGCGGCCGGCGCTTCGGCGGAATCCTCGCGTCGTTCCTCATCGCGCACGGCGTGCTCGTGTTCCTCGGCGGGCTCCGGTACCCGTTCCTCCCGCTGATCGTCGCGGTGTCGATCGCGTGGGTGGGCTTCGAGACGTTCCTGTCCGCGCGGGTCCCGAAGGTGAGCCCGCACCACCTGATCATGGCGGCGATCTTCGGTGCGCTGTTCGGGGTCATGGCCCACGTGAAGGTGCCGCGCGAGCTGATGCCGAAGCTCGCCTTCGTGGCGGGCGCGACGGCGCCGCTCCTCGTGGCGTTCCTGGCGGGGCGGATCGTCCTGTCGGTGTCCGGGGAGCGAACGGAGCGCGTGGTACGTACGATCGGCGCGGGGATCATCGCGTCGGCGCTGGTCCTGGTCGTCCTCTACTTCGTCTGAGCCCCGTCCCCCGCGCGGGCCGTGGCCGGCCCGAAACTTCAGGGCCGTCAGGCCCCGTGCTAGGCTCCGCGGAGGGAGTATGGCGGCGAACGAGGCCAGCGGGTCGATCGTCGACCTCCTCGACGACGACGTCGCCGACTACTCCCTGGCGGACTGGCGCCGCCGCAACCTCGTCTTCTACGAACGCCTCGTCGACCACGGCCTGTTCGATCCCGCGATCGTCCCGTTCGAGTCGCACCGCTACCTCGTCGACGCCCTGATCCGCGTGCGCGTCGGCGCCGCGACCGATCCCCAGAACGCGGGCCACGTGCGCGCGCAGAACGAGAACGTCGTCCACTACGCGGCTGCCGCGGGCGTCGACCGCGAGACGCTGTCGATCAGCCTCTCCGCCGGGTTCATCCACGACCTCAACAAGGCGCTCGGCGAGCCCCTCCGCACCGACGAGTTCGCGGTGCGCGACGGCGCCGGGCGCCTCGTCACGTCCATGACGACGATGGCGCAGATCGTCGGGCTCAATCACCTCGGCGAGCGCACGCGCCGCGCCATCAACGCGACGACGCGCCTCCGCGACGGCGCGATCGCGCCGGAGATCGCCGACCGCATCGACCGCTGCATCGTCCACCACGGCCTCGGCTCGAGCCGCTTCATCCAGGAGCTCATCGACGGAAAGAACGAGTGGTGGGGCGACGAGTTCGTCGACGCCGAGACCGGCAAGCGCAAGCTCGTCCACCCGGAGCAACCGCCGCTCACGCTCGAGTCCGTGATCCACGACCTCGCGGATTCCACCCAACAGATGCAGGGCGGCGCGGCGTGGCTGATGAAGTACCCCGCCGGCTTCTGGCGCGCATCACAGCGCTCGTACTTCGACATGCTCACCGACACCGTCGTGCCCGACGAGGGCGGCATCGCGATGAGCCTCGCGGGGCAGATCGAAGTCGAGACCGCGACGTGCCAGGAGATCATCGCGCGCGCCGAAGCGCAGGGCGTCGTCGACGCCGCGTTGGCGCAGCGGCTCCGCGGCGCGATCGCGACCGCGATCGATTCGTCGCAGCGTTGGCACGATCACACCGACCTCGCGAACGACGAAGGCGAGAGCGTCTATCACGACGTCGCCGCCGTGCTGAACATCACGCGCGAGGAAGCGCTCGAGCGCTTGAAGTCCGCGACGCCCGGCACGCCCGAAGGCGACGCGATCGAAGATGTGATCTGGGACTCGGGTCGCAAACTCGATCGCAAGCGCGCTCGTGATCTCGCGCACCGCATCGAAGGCGACTGAAACTTTCTTCGTCTCCTTTCGATCCACTCCGCCTCCTGCGGTCGTACACGTGGCAGTTCACTCGCCGCCCCCGCTACGGAGGAAACGATTCGCATGAAACTTCCATGGACACACCGCGTGCAGAGCGTCGTCGGCACGGCGAGTCTGTCGCTGCTGTTGGGCGTCGGCGCCATCGCTTGCAAAGGCGAAGGCGGCACGACCGAGCAGCCACCGCCGGACGACAACACCAACAGCGCGCCGCTCACTTCGGTCGAGCCCGTCGCCGAGAGCTCCGACTTCTGGTCGCCGCTCGACGCGTCGCCTTCGCCCGACGGCAAGCTGATCTACTTCACCGCCATGAACGAAGACGGCCCGGCCGTCATGTCGGTCGAGCCGGGCAGCGCCCCGACGGTCCTCGCCAGCGGCGGGCTCCTCGTGTCGCCGTTCTCGATCGTCCCGAGCCTCGACGGCTCGCGCCTCTTCGTCGTCGACAGCGGCGCCGAAGGCGACACCGAAGTCACGGGTCGCGTCTTCTCGATGTCCTCTTCGGGCGGTGAGCCCTCGGCGCTCTCCGCGGCCGACGGCACCATGCCGAAGAGCCTCACCGTCGCGGAGGTCGACGGTGCGGAGCGCATCTACTTCACCGGCGTCCTCGCGGACGACGAGTCCACCCCGGCGATCATGTCGATGGCCGCGGACGGCACCGACTTCAAGGTCGAGCTGAGCGGCGAGCCGCTCGTCGATCCGAGCGGCATCGCGGTGACGGCCAAGGGCGTCATCTTCGTCGCCGACTCGAACGCGGACGCGCTCGGTCACGCCGCGATCGTCGCGGTCGAGAACGGCGAGGCCTCGTTGCTCGCCTCCGATCTGCGCGTCGGCTTCCCGGCCGGCATCGCGCTCGACTTCGAGGAGCGCGCGCTCTTCGTGTCGGGCCTCTCCAAGGAAGACTCGAGCTCGCTGGTCTACCACATCGTGCTCGACTCCAAGGAGATCACGACGATCAGCGACGGCATCTCCCACAACTCGGAGTCCGCGGGCGTCCACCGGGCGCACAAGGCCGACGTGTTCGCGTGGGCCAACGCCGACGGCGACGAGCTCGACCCCGCGGGGGGCACGGTCTACCTGCTGAAGGGACCGCGCGCCGAGTAGCCGACCCGCGACACGACACACGGACAACTAGGAACGCACCGAACTCCGCACGGACGGAGTCGGGAGGAGTACGCTCGAAATGAAACTCGACAAGAACATCAAGGTCGGTCTCGCGCTCGTCGCGGCCGCTGGATTCGTCACCGCCTCGCAGGACGCCCAGGCTTCGAGTCACCGTGAAGCCCCGATGATCGCGGAGGATCCCGCGGCGGACAACACGGACGTCTACGCGTGGATGTCGCCCACCCGCGACAAGCTCTACATCGTCGCCAACTACATCCCGCTCGAGGAGCCGGCGGGCGGCCCGAACTTCCACAAGTTCTCGGACG
>JAUHYN010000128.1 GCA_030426505.1 bacterium
CCGGCATCGTCGACATCCACGCCCACTACGACGGCCAGGCCACCTGGGACTCGCGTCTCCAGCCGTCGTCGTGGCACGGCGTGACGACGGCCGTGATGGGCAACTGCGGGGTCGGCTTCGCCCCTGTCCACGCCGAGGATCGCGCGTTCCTCATCGAGGTGATGGAGGGCGTCGAAGAGATCCCCGGCGCCGCACTCGACGCCGGCCTGAGTTGGGACTGGTCCTCGTTCCCCGACTACCTCGACGCGCTCGAACGACAGCCGCGTTCGATCGACGTCGCCACTCAAGTCCCGCACTGCGCGCTCCGCTGCTTCGTGATGCGCCCCGAGCGCGCCCTCGCGGATCGCGCGACACCCGACGACGTCGCCGCGATGGCGAAGCTCACCGAACGAGCGCTCCGCGCGGGCGCGCTCGGCTTCTCCACTTCGCGCACGCTCCTGCACCGCACGCGCAGCGGCGATCCGGTCCCGGGCACGCACTGCGAACCCGAAGAGCTGCTCGGGATCGCGACCGCGCTCCGCGACGCGGGCCACGGCGTGTTCCAGATGATCTCGGATCACATGGGCCTGGAACCGGACCTCACCTGGATGAAGCGCATCGCGAGCACCACCGGCGGTCCCCTCCTCTTCACGCTCGGCCAGCTCCCCGAACACCCCGACGCGTACCGGCGCGCGCTCGCCGAGTTGGAGGTCGCCGCGAACGAAGGCGTCGACCTGCGCGCCGCCGTCCCGTGGCGGCCCCCCGGTGTGTTGCTCGGCTTGCAAGCCACCTTGCACCCCTTCTGCCGTCACCCGAGCTACCCGCGACGCATGACGCCCTCCGATCGGCGCAACGCGCTCGCCGATCCCGAGCTGCGCGAACGCCTGCTGCGCGAGGCGCCCGCCACGAACAACCCGTTCCTCCTCGATCTCCTCACGCGCTTCGATCGGATGTTCGAGCTCCAGGACCCGCCGGACTACGAGCCACCCCCCGAAGCGAGCATCGCCGCACGCGCCCGCGCCGCCGGTGTCACCCCCGCGGCGTACGCCTACGAGCGGCTCCTCGATCCTTCGGTGTGGCTCTATCGCCCGTTCGGGAGCTACGTCTCGGGGGACCTGTCGGCGGTCCGCGAAATGCTCGACCATCCGCACACGGTGGCTTCGCTCGGAGATGGCGGCGCTCACGTCGGGAGCATCTGCGACGCCGGCGTGACGACGTACATGCTGAGCCATTGGGTCCGCGACCGTCGACGCGGACCCCGGCTGCCGCTCGAGGCCGTCGTCGCCAAACAGACCTCGCAGACCGCCGACCTCTACGGCCTCCGCGATCGCGGTCGCGTCGAAGTCGGGCGCCGCGCCGATCTCAACCTGATCGATCTCGACGGCCTGCACCTCGAAGCCCCGGTCGCGAAGTACGATCTCCCGGGCGGCCGCCGCCGCCTCGCCCAACGCGCATACGGCTACCGCGCGACGATCGTCGCGGGCGAGGTCATCGTCGAAGACGGCGAACACACGAGCGCGCGGCCCGGCCGACTCGTGCGAGGGCGCCGCTCGTGAACGCTCGCCCCTTCGAAGTGTTCGTCCCCGACGACGTCCTCTCGGATCTCGCGGCGCGCCTGATGCGGACGCGATGGCCGGAGGAGCCGACCGATCCATCGCAGGGCATCGGCGTCGCCGCCCTCCGGCCGATCGTCGAGCGCTGGACGCGCGGGTACGACTGGCGCCGCTGCGAACGCGAGCTCGTCGAACGCGGCTCGTCGCTCATGACGATCGACGACGTCGACATCCACTTCCTCCACGCGCGCTCCTCGCGCGCCGACGCGCGACCGCTCGTCCTCACCCACGGTTGGCCGGGGTCCGTCGTCGAGTTCCTCGACGTGATCCCGCTGCTGGTCGAGCCCGACGAGGGCCCGGCGTTCCACGTCGTCGCACCGAGCCTCCCCGGCTACGGCTTCTCCTCCGCGCCGAAGACCGCCGGATGGAACGTCGAGAAGATCGCCGACGCCTGGCACCACCTCATGACCGCGCTCGGTTATCCGGAGTACCTCGCGCAGGGCGGCGACTGGGGCGCGATGGTGTCGACCGCGCTCCTCGCGCAGCACCGCAACGCGTGCCGCGCGATTCACTTGAACCTGGTCATGGCGACGCCACCGCCCGAGGTCCTGAGCGACCCGACGGAGGACGAGCGGACCGCGCTCCGCGACGTGAGAGAACACGCGCGCCGAGGCACCGGCTACGCCGCGATTCAATCGACGCGTCCGCAGACGATCGGCTACGGGCTCGTCGACTCGCCGGTCGCGCTCGCGGCTTGGATCCTCGACAGGTTCGCGGCGTGGACGGACGGCGAAGACTTCGGCGGCGTGAGCGTCGACCGCCTCCTCGACAACCTCACGCTGTGGTGGGTCACGCGGTCCGCGGCCTCCGCGGCGCGCCTCTACTGGGAGAGCTACGCGAAGACCGATCTCGGGCCGGTGTCGGGGCCGGTCGGTTGCACGATCTTCCCCGGCGAGATCTCGCGGCCGTCCCGCCGGTGGGCAGCCTCTCGATTCGAGGACCTCGTCTACTACGCCCACGCCGAAGCCGGCGGACACTTCGCCGCGCTCGAACAGCCGATGCGATTCGCCGAACAGCTCCGCGCCTTCGCGGTCGAGGTGAAGGGTGTCTGATCTCGTCGTCCGCCGCCTCCCGTTCGAGTTCGAAGGCGTGCGATTCCTCTGGAACCCGAGCAACCCGGGCTTCTCGATGTGGGGCAACTCGATCTCATTCGGCGCGATCGGATTCGAAGCGTGGCTCGTGCGCGTAATGCGTCAGGTCATCCCGAAGATCCGCGACGAAGCGATCCGCGAAGAAGCCCAGCAGTTCACCGAGCAAGAAGCCGTTCACGCCGCCGCGCACAACAAACACGTGAAGGCACTCATCGAACGCTACCCGGGCCTCGCCGAAGCCAGGCAGCTCGCGACGTCGTACTTCGAACAAGCGTGGCAGTTCGACAGCCTCGAAGAGAGCCTCTGCGCGATCGCCGCGCTCGAGGCCACGTTCACGCCGTCGTTCAAGCTCGTCATCGACAACCGCCGCGCCCTGATGGGCGACGGAGACGCGCGCGTGGCTTCGCTCCTCCTCTGGCACTTCTGCGAGGAGATCGAACACCGCAGCTCCGCGCTCGCCGTGTATCACCACCTCTACGGCGATCGCTTCGCGCGGCTACGTCGCTTCCCCACGCTCCGCCGACGCATCTCGGACTTCCTCCGCACGATGCGCGCCGAGTTCCGCAAACACGTCCCCGAGGACGAGACCCGAACGCACGGCCAGCGCGCATTCGGGGAGGTGTCGCGGCGCGACAAGTGGGTGGCGTCGAGCCGAATCCTCCTGTCGCAGACGCCGTGGCACGATCCGGATCGCGCGTCGCTGCCGCGCTGGTCTCACGCCTGGTTCGAGGCCTACGAGCGCGGCGAAGACATGACGCGCTTCTACGGCGCTCCCAGCCGCGGCGCGTAGCGCCCCAAAATCCGACCCGTCGAAAGGCGACGGGGTCACCGTGGCGGCGGGCACGGTTTCGACGTCGCGCCCGGGGTTGGCTACGCTCCCCCCGATGCGTACGCGAACGAGGTGGTCCGCGTGGCTGCTCGCCCTGTTCGTCTCGGCCTGCGGTCCGAGCGGATGCCCGTCGGATCCCGGCGGAGGCTGCACGCCCGGCAACAACGAGTGTCGAGGCGACTACTACTGCTCGGTCGGCGGCGTCTGTACGAAGCCCTGCGACGACGACGACGGCTGCCTCATCGCGTGCGACGAGGACGACGACTGCTTCGGCGGCGGGCGCGGCAACTGGCGCTGCAACGACGGGTTCTGCGGGGGCCTCACCGACTGCCCCGAGCCGACGGCGTGCTACGACGGCTACTGCCAGCGCGCCTGCGCCGAGAACGAGGGGTGCGGGTACACGCCGTACCAGATGAGGAGCGGATCGTGAGGACGATGATCGTGGCGGGGATCTTCGCGATGCTCCTCGCGTGCGGCGGACCGCCGGGCGTCGGGAAGAGCTGCGAGGAGAACGAGGACTGCAAGTCCATCACCGGCGGCTACTGCGTGCGCGCGGGGATCTGCGTCGCCGACTGCACCACCGTCGGCTCCGCGTGCGACGGCACGAACGGCCGCTGCGCCGACGTCGAAGGTCAGTACCTGTGCCTGCAGGCGTGCGATCGCGACGGCGACTGCGGGACTGGGGAGACCTGCGAGTCGGGCGCGTGCGTGATCACGAACCCCCTCGCCGAGCCGTAGCCGCCGAAGGACCCCTTCAGCGCAGGCGCGTGACGACCGGGAAGACCTCTTGGAGATGCTCGGCCAACACTTGCACAGCCGGCATGATACCGCGGCGCGAGGGTAAGAGGAGGCTGATCTCGGCATCGCCCGCCGTCCACTCCGGGAGGACGCGAACCAGACGCCCGGCTTCGACATCATCACGACCGATGTACCCGGGCAGTCCCACGATGCCCAACCCTTCCGTCGCTGCGTGCTTGAGCGTGACCATGTCGTCGCTACACAGGCGCGGTGCGTACGGCACCGTGGCGGTCACGCCTTCGGGGCCGCGCAGTGACCAGCGCCCGCGTTCGGGCTTGTAGCCGAGCTTCAGACCCGCGTGCCCATCCAACGCCTCCGGCGAGGTGGGGACACCTGCCTGCTCCAAGTAGGCCGGACCGGCGAAGAGATGCCACGGCGCAGGCGCGAGGCGGCGCTGAATCAAGCTCGAGTCCGGCAACGGACCGGTGTGCGCTCGAATGGCCATGTCGAAGCCGCCCTCGACGAGATCGACCGCGCGGTTCGTGACGTGCTGAATGATGTCGACCTTGGGGTTGTCGACGAGGAACTGCGAGAGCGCATCGCGCAACGCGAACTGAGCCATGCCCACCGAACACGTCAGGCGCACTTGGCCGTCGAGCGTGTTCGTCTGCCGTTGCACCGCCGCCTCTGCAGCGTCGACTTCGTCGAGCGCGGCGCGCGCGAAGCGGTAGAACGTCGCGCCCACGTCGGTCACGGCGAACTGACGGGAGGTGCGTTGGATGAGTCGCGCCTCGAGCCGGTCCTCGAGCTGCTGAACGTGTCGACTCAATCGAGACTTCGGGACGCCGAGCGCTCGCCCCGCCGGCGTGAACCCTCCCTTCTCCACGACATGCACGAAGTAGAAGTAGTCGTTCAGGTCCACGGCCCCTCCTCGCCCATCGTTGCACAGACAGAACGATGAGTCCCGTTCCTGCCTCTTTCGCGGGACATCGTTCCATCGTTAGGTATGAAGCGCAGCAAGGAGGCCGCAGTGACCACGCAGAACGAAACCCGCCCCACCCCTCGCCGAGCCGGCGCCGCCGCGCTCCACATCGTCGAGCACTCGGAGCCGACGCGCGGGCGTCCGCTCGTCATCTCGGGCGGATTCGAGGCCCTGAGCTTCGACCACGAGCAGTTCCACGGGCTGATGAATCCGCTGGTGATGGTCGACCACTTCACGATGACCGCGCCAACCTTCGGCGCGCATCCACACGCCGGAATGTCGGCGGTGTCGGTGCTCTTCGAGGACAGCGAGGGCCGCTTCAACAGCCGCGACTCGCTCGGCAACGACCTCGACCTTCTCCCCGGTGATCTCTACTGGCTCGCGGCGGGGCGCGGCGCCGTACATGACGAAGCGCCCCGGTCGGGGTCGCGAACGCACGCGCTCCAGATCTTCGTGAACCTCCCGGCTCGCATGAAGCACGACGCGCCGGATTCACTGCACGTCGCGGGCGCCGCCATGCCGGTGATCGAGAGCGACGGACACCGGGTCCGCGTCGTTCTCGGCGAGACGCAGGGTGTCGTCGGCGCGTCGTCGCCGGCGTTGCCTCTCACCATTCTCGACGTGCAGCTCGAAGCCGGTCGCGGCTACACCCACGACATGCCGGCGAGCCAAGGCGCGTGGCTGCACACGATCCGCGGCGACGCCACCCTGCGCATCGACGGCCGCACGACGCCGCTGGCCGAGGGCGAAGCGATCGCCCTTCGCAGTGGCACCACCGAGACGAAGCTCGAGGTTCACAGCCGCGCCGGCGGGCAGGTCGTGCTGCTGCAGGGCACCCCGATCGACGAGCGCTTCGTGCAGCAGGGCCCCTTTGTCATGAGCACTCGCGACGAACTCCGAGCGGTCCAGGCTGACTACGCAGCCGGTCGCCTGGGTTCGATCTGATAACCCCAAACGATGGAGACAAAGATGAATACGTCACGACACAACCCCGAGCCCCTCACCCAGAACAACGCCGCCTTGGTCCTCGTCGATCATCAGGTCGGTCTCATGACCGGCATACGCGATTACTCGGTTGCCGAACTCAAGAACAACGTCGTCGGCCTCGCGAAGGCAGCGCGCGCGTTGGGCTTGCCCATCGTGACGACGACGACGTCCGCCGACACCCTCTGGGGGCCCGCGTTCCCCGAGCTGATGGAGGCCTTGCCCGATCAGGTGTTCATCGATCGCACGACCGTGAACGCCTGGGATGATCCGCGGGTCGCCGAGGCGATTCGGGCCACGGGTCGCAGCAAGCTGATCTTCGCCAGCGTCTCCCTGGAGGTCTGCGCCGCGTTCCCAGCCATGCGTGCGGTTCGCGAGGGCTTCGACGCCTACGTCACCGTCGATGCGAGCGGTACGTTCAACATGACCAAGCGCGAGACCGGCCTGATCCGGCTCGCCCAGAGCGGCGTCGTCGTCGCGGACGGCGCGAGCCTAATGGTCGAGATCCTCGCCGACAACGCGCGACCCGTAGCCGGCGAGGTCTACGCGGCGCTGAATATGGACTGGGCGACGCTCGTGGGTCAGGTGCGCGCCAGCGCCACGACCTCCCGCGTCGAGGCGGCGTAGAAGACGTGATCTGCGACGACGACACACGCCGGCCTCCCCGTCACAAGATGGCGGTGCTCACTTTCGTGGGCCTCCTCGCGCCCGTGTACTTCGTCCCGCCGGTCTTCCAAGCGGTGCTGCCCGACCAGCGACTCATCACCGTGATGCTGTCCGTGGCCAGCATCGTCCTTCTGATGACCTACGCCATCATGCCCGCGCTGACCCGCGTGGGCTCGGCTTGGCTTCAGAGCGACGGGCGTTCGGTCGCGGACTCGCTACGCGAACGGACCGGGCACCGCGCTCGATCCGAGTCGTAGAGGCACCCCGCGCTCCACGAGGAGGCGCGTGTGTCGGCCGATGCGTAACGTCTCGGCGTGCCCGAACGTCACGAGGTGCTCGCGCGCGCGCGACACCGCGACGTTCAACAGGTTCGGGTGGTCGTCGACGAACGCGAGGCTTCGCGCCTGCGTGACCACGGACGTGAAGAGGACGATCGATCGCTCTCCGCCTTGGAAGCGGTGGACCGTCCCGACCGCGAGGTGCGGCGAGGAGAGTCGTCGCCGCGCGAGCTCGGCGCGGATCATCTGCTCCTGCGCCACGAACGGCGTGATGATCCCGATGGCCTCGTGTGGCACGCCGGCCGATACGAGATCGGCGAGCATCTCGAGGACCGCCTCGGCTTCGACGACGTTCGTCCAGCTCCCTCGCACGCGCACCTGCTGGCCCGCGGCGTCGGCGAAGAGCACCGCGCCGGACAGCGGCGACATGGCCGCGCGCGGTGGCGTGTGGACGGTCAGCCCGTAGTTCGCGAGTGCGTCGGACACCGCGATGATCTCGGGGTGACAGCGGAAGTGATCGATCAGCGTCGGTCGAACCTCGACGGCGCGGTCCGCGAGTCGCTGCGCCGACGTCTTGGCCTGCTCATGCACCCGGAACGGCGCGAAGCGCTCGCCCGAGAGATCGACGCGCGCCGTCCGCTGCACCCGCTCGTCGTCGCGCTCCGACAGACGAAACACGGGCGGGAGCTGGTGGACGTCCCCGATCACCAACGCGCGGCTCGCGCGCATCAGCCCCGAGACCGCGTACGCCGGATGACACTGCCCGGCCTCGTCGATGACGAGCCGATCGATGACGTCCGACGCGGCGTCGAAGACGTTGCCCAACGACAGGAGCGTCGAGCCGACGATCGGATAGAGGCGGCGGAGCGCGAGCGACGCGTCGCTCCGCCGTCCAATGCCGCGACGCAGCGATCGCGTCTCCTCGATGCGGTCGATGGAATAGGTGATCGCTTCGAGGAGCGACGTACGGTGGACGACCGCCCACCGCTCGCGGACGTCGAGCGCGCGGAGGAAGAGTTCGTGCGCGACGGCTTCGACCTCGGCCGGATCCGTATCGACCTCGACCTGCGCTTCGACGGCGGCGCGCAGCTCCTCGAGCTGCGCTTCCCACTGGCGAACGACCTTCGGACTCGTGCGCTTCGGCGCGTTCTTCTGCGTCTCGGCGATGGCTTCGGCGGCGTCTTCGAGGGCGTCTTCCCAGAGCTCGATCGCTTCCGCGTCGTCCGTGCCGTCGGGGATCTCGGGTGGCAGCCGCAGCGCGCGCGCGATCGGGCTGTCGACGTTCGCGAGCACGGGGAGCTCTTCGACGAGCTCTGACCAACACTTCGTCACGCGCGCCAGCTTCCGTTTGCCTTTCCGCGCCTGAACGACTCGGAGCATTCGACGCACGCCGCGTTCGATCGTCTCGACCGCCGCGAAGAGTTGCGCCGGCTCGGCCTCCGCTTCGCGTCGCACCCGCTCGAGGTGGGCCTCCAGCTCCGCGATCCGTTCGCGCCGCCGCCGTCGCTCCGCCGGGGGATCGACGATGCGCCGGACCGCTTCGTGGGCCTCGCGGAACCGCGTGAGCGCCTCGTCGAGCGCCGCCTTCGCGTCGATCTCGGGCTGCGCGAGCAACCACTGTTCGGCGCGGCGCAGCGTCGCGACCGTGGTGCTCGTGGTGACCTCCTGGTTCCCGGCGCGCAGCGCGATCGGGAGTCGACCCGGGTCCGCGTCGAGCGGGTCGAGGACGTTGTCGACGGCGCGGTTGTTGGTCGACGCCACGACGAGCTGTTCGCTCAGCATCGTCCCGTTCTCCGCCAAGTCGGCGACGCGTTCGACGATCGTGTGCGCCGCGAGGCTCAGGATCAGCTCCGTCTTCCCGGTGCCGGGCGGGCCCTGCACGGCGGTCAGCTTCGAACCGAGGAACTGCTCGCCGGCCGCGCGCTGAGAGGCGGTGAGGCCGCGAGGGCGAAAGCGCCCGAGCATCGGCTCGTGCTTCGGCTTGCGCTTCCGGCCGGCGAGGTAGGACCAGAGCACGTCCGTCGTGGAGAGCCGCGTGGGCCGATCGCCGCTCCCGATCAGGGACCCGAGTTCGTTCTGCAGGTGATAGGTCGCGTGGAAGAGACCGGGGTCCTGCACGAGCGCGGTCGGCCACACGGAGACCCCCGGCGGGAGCCGCGGGGCGAGCGCGCGCACGAGCGCGTCGAGGAGCTCGTGGGGATCGGACGCCTTGGTCTCTACGTCCAACGCAGCGAGCACCGCGCGCGCGACGTGTTCCGCGGAGGGGGCACTGCCGATGCGCCGATCGAGCGCCGCGAGCTCTTCGTCGAGGAGGCCGACGACGTTGGCGAGCAGATCGCGGTCCACCGCGACCTCCCGCTCGATTGCGTCCGCCTTCAGGACGAGCGCGTGGGGCGGACGGCGCACGTCGGCGCGGCTCCACTCGAGATCGATCGGCGCGCGGATCAACGTCGCGAGCTCTTCGCGCCGTTCGAAGTAGAAGGTCGGCCAGCCGATGCTCCAAGCGGGAGCCGAGCCCTCGCGCGCGAGTCGTTCGCGACGCCGCTCGATACGCGTCCAGTGCTCGAGGAAGCGTCTCTCGGCGTCACCGATCGGGAGGGCGACCGAGCCCGTCCCATTCACGAACAGCTCGGCGTGCTCGGCCGTGAGCCGCAAGTAGGCTTGCGCGCCGGCCGGTCCCCCGCGTCGATGCGCGCGCGGCCGCGCGCTGATGGAAGCCTCCGCCTGGATCGCGGCGAGCCAGTACTTCAGGACGCGGGCGACTTCGTCGCGATCGGCGAGCGTCGTCATCGGGGGCCTCGGATGGCGTACACGTCGAGACCGGCGCGGTCACGGTCGATGATCACTATCGTTCTTCCTGCGCCACGTACGCGCTACAGTCCGGAGCGATGACTGTCGTCGGTCGCATCCGGGCCGCGTTCGATCCCATCGCCGATCGTTTCGGGCTGGCATTCGAATCCGAGGACGTCGGTCCGCGGGAGTTCACCGTCCGCTACGAGAACGACGTGGTGCGGCTCCGCGTCGTCGCCGAAGCGGGGGCAGCCCCGTCGGTGATGGTCGGCGCCAAGGGCGGTCTGATCTTCGGCCTCTCGGAGCTCGGCGAAGTGGCTCCGGACGAAGGCGACTTCGCCGTGCTCGCGGACCTCACATCGCGGCACGCCTCTGCGATCCTGGCCGGTGACTTCTCGGCGTTCGACCGCCTCCGACGCGAACGCGCGGTGCGCGTGCGAGAGGACAATCAGGCGCGCTGGGGCACCGCCACCGGCGAGACACCAAGGTTCGATGCGCGGCCCACGCTCGAAGATCTGTTCGCCGACGCCACCAACGAAGGCATCCGCACCGCCCGCGCCTATCAAGGCCACTGGGACTACGCGTACACCCTCGAGGAGCTCGCGACCCACCTCGACGAATCCGTCGCGGACGTGCAGCGACGACTCGACGATTGGGATGGGGTGTAGAGAGCCCGTCACGTTTTCCGGCGCCATCTCGTCACAGGGGCGATGACGACGCTCCTCAGACTCGACGCCAGCGCCCAGACCGAGGGATCGCGATCCCGCCAGCTCGCCGATCACTACGAGACGCGCTGGCGCCAGCTCCACCCCGAAGGCACGGTGATCCGCCGCGACCTCGTGACCGATCCCGTGCCTCACCTCGCGCCCGAGACCGTCGCGGTGTTCTACGCTGGGGAATCGACCGATCAGGTTCCCCCGCCCGCCGGCATCGCGGTGTCGGACGCACTCATCGACGAGCTCGTGCTCGCAGACGACGTCGTCGTGAGCACCGCGATCTACAACTTCTCGTTGCCCTCGGCGCTCAAGGCTTGGGTCGATCACATCGTGCGCTTCGGCAAGACGATCGCCTATCGACCGGAGGGACCTGTGGGATTGCTCACCCGCCGCCGCGCCTGCTTCCTCACCGCCCGCGGCGGGACGCCCGAGACGAGTCCGAGCTATGCTGAGCCGGTGCTGCGCGCCGTGTTCGATTACATCGGATTCGAGCGGTTCGACTGGGTCTCCCTCGAGGGGACCCGCGTACCGGACGGCGCGGTCGAAGCGCGCGTCGCGCAGGCGTGCGCGGCCATCGACGAGCTCGTCGGATGACCATGGAGGCCGAAATCTTCGAGCCCCACCGCGGCCTCTTGGAAGGGATCGCGTACCGAATGTGCGGCGTGCATGCCGACGCGCGGGACCTCGTGCAGGAGACATACTTGCGCTGGTGCGCCGCGGACCGTGGATCGATCCGCGATGCCCGCGCCTGGCTCGTCACGACGTGCAGCCGCTTGGCCATCGACATGATGCGCTCGGCCCATCACCGGCGGATGCGCTACGTGGGCACGTGGTTGCCGGAGCCGCTGCTCGAGGAGGGCCCCACGCCCGCAGAGGCGCTCCAGATCGACGAGTCGGTCTCGCTCGCGCTGATGGTCGCCCTCGAGAGGCTGAGTCCGGCCGAGCGCGCGGTGTTCATCCTCCACGATCTGTTCGGGTACCGGTTCGAGGAGATCGCCCCGATCGTGTCGCGCGGTGAAGCTACCTGTCGCAAGCTCGCATCCCGCGCGCGCAAGGCGGTGCAGTCGGAGCGGCCTCGCTTCGAGGCCACGCCCGAGATGCTCCGCGACCTCCACGAAGCGTTCTCGAGAGCGGCGAAGCTCGGCGATCTCGACGGGCTCGCTTCGCTCCTGAGTGCGTCGGTCGCGCTCCACACCGACGGAGGTGGTCAGGTCGAAGCGCTGCAGTCGGTCCTGCGAGGACGACGCGCAGTCTCGAAGTTCTTCGTCAGGATCTGGCGCACCCACTTCACGCCGGACGACGACGTCGAGATCGTACATCGCTGGTTCAACGGCAGCCCGGACACGATCGTGATCAAGGGCGGCGCGCTGGTGGTGTCCCTGTCGTTCGCGATCGAGGGCGGCCGCATCCGGAGCATCTATGCGCTA